>JAGOJI010000142.1 GCA_017995195.1 Cloacibacterium sp. | reverse complement strand
AAAAAAACACCAAAGGAAAGCCTTTAGTGTTCTAAAATATGGATTAAATTGTTTAAATAATATTCTTTTAAATCCTTTTAACAAAATGAATATCAATGCTCTACAAATTTTGTCATGTACTTAGTAAGTTCATAGTAAAAAATGAATAAATTCAGGTTTTGAAGATACAATTTTTCTGGATAAAAAAAATATAGATACAAAAAAGCCACCTACAGTACTGTAAGTGGCTTTAAGTGGTTTCTCCAGGAATCGAACCAGGGACACACGGATTTTCAGTCCGTTGCTCTACCAACTGAGCTAAGAAACCTTTTCTCTAATTGAGTGGTGCAAAAGTATAAACTTTTCAGGTATTTTGCAAATGATTTACGTATTTTTTTTAATATTTTTTAAAAACTACTGATTTCCAGAAGGATTATTTTCTTCCCGACGCATTTGTTCACTCATCTCTTCCAAAACAGGTTTAATGGTGCTCTCGGGTAAATCACTAATTCGGATATACATGAGCCCGTCGATAGCATCATTGAAATTAGGATCAACATTGAAAGCAATTACTTTTGCGTTTTGTTTGATGTACTTTTTTATCAGAACGGGAAGTCTCATTTCTGGTTCGAAGTCGTCGATTAACTTGTCAAATTTATTTAAATCGTTGTCTAAACCTTCAAAAAATAAACTTTTGTCGCGTTCACTGAGGTGAACTTTATAGTCGTTTTTAGGGTGAATGTATTGTGCTACAGCAGGATCGTAGTAATGAGAACGCATAAACTCAATCATCAGAGATTTGGAAAAATCTGAAAATCTGTTGCTAATACTCACACCTCCCATCAAGAATTTGTGTCCGGGATTTCTTAAGCAAACATGTACAATTCCTCGCCATAGAAGGAAAAGAGGCAATGGTTTTTGTTGATATTCTATAGAAATGTATGCCCGACCCATTTCGATTACTTTTCTGAAAAAGGGTTGTAGTTCTTGGTCAAATTCAAACAGAGAGCTGGTATAGAATCCATTAATTCCATGTTTTTTCATGACCTCTGAGCCCAAAGCCATACGGTAAGCACCCGCAATCTTTTGTGCGGCATTGTCCCAAAGTATGAGGTGGTGGTAGTGCTTGTCGTACTCATCTAAGTCAAACGGAAGATTGGTTCCTTCTCCTATAGCTCGGAAAGTGAGCTCACGTTGTCTGCCTATTTCCCGCATCATGGCAGGGATTTCCTCGGAATTGGTAAAATAGACCTCATAATCTGCGTTGTTAAAAAGTAATTTCCCTTCCTTTTCCCGAAGATTTTTGATATCTACTAAAATATCTTCCAAGGGTGTTTCTTCGATGATGTTTTGAACGACAACCTCTTGCTGAGGCTTTATACTAAGATTATTGAGGTTAAAGTATTCTGCGATGGATTTTCTATTATTGAAGTACGACTTCATCATATAGACCTTTTTCTTCAAAAATTCGCCCAATTCTTTTGTGGATTCATAATCTTCCAATATTTTGGGAGTCACAGGCTTACCTATTCTTATTTTAATGGGTTTTTCCCTCTTGTTCATCATTTCAGTGGGAATCATCAATGTTTGCAAGTCGGGGTGAATTTTGGCTGCACTATAGAAAAATCGACTGTTTTTAGCATGAAAATACATTGGAACTACAGGAACTTTAGCTTTTTTTATAAGTTTAAGAGCGGTTTCTTCCCATTCTTTATCCAAAATTTCACCAAATTCGTTGTTTTTATTAGATACCTCTCCGGCAGGGAAAATACCCAAACATTTTCCCTCGCTTAGGTGTCGCAAGGCTTCACGCATTCCTGACATGCTGCTATACGCTTCTTTTCTTTTTTCGAAAGGATTTACAGCAATTACAAACGGAGCCATAGGTTGTATTTTCGATAAAAGAAAATTACCCATTACCTTAAAATCGGGACGTATTTCTGTAAGAATTTTACACATCAAAACTCCATCTATTGCTCCCAAAGGGTGGTTGGATACCAGTATAAAAGGTCCTGTTTTAGGAATTTTTGCTAAATCTTCTTCAAAGGTGAGGTATTTTATATTCAGTTCTTTAACGAAGCTGTCGAAAAACCCTCTTCCTTCTATATCTTTCAGTTTGTCGTAAAGTTTATTTACCTCATTAATTTTGGTAAGCTTCATAATAGCGGCAGCGGCGGGATTTTTTAGAATTCCGAGCTTAGATAGACCCGATGCCATTATTAAATCATTTGGAGAAATAAGACTCATGGTTCTTCTTAATTGGTTACCATTTGAATGGTGGTTTTGGAAATTTGTTCCAACAATATATTTTTTCCTTGGTAGAATTTTTCCAACTCTCTTAGGTTGGAGTTTCTTACCGTAAACAAAGATGTATTTTTTACTACTTCTGTATTGAAATTCTTTTTTAGCTCTTCATCGAGTTCATCTACTTTATTGAATTTATCTTCCAGACACAACGCTAAAGAAATAGCGGAGTTTTGCATAAGTGAAACTTTGATTTTGTATTTTGCCAATTGGGCGAAAATATAGCTCATGTGATCTTCTGCAATAAACGAAAAATCTCGGGTGGCAATACGCATCAAAACTTGATTTTCTTTTAAAATATAGCTTTCAATTTGCTCATTAGCTTCTGAAATTCCTACTTTGGTTCCCGGTTTTTCGGGTTCTACGAAAGATTTTACAAAGAAAGGAATGTGTTTTTGTTTTAATGGTTGTAGAGTCTTTGGGTGGATTACAGATGCTCCGTAGTAAGCCATCTCAATAGCTTCTTCGTACGAGATATGGGATAATAGTTCTACGTTTTCAAACTTTCTGGGATCACCGGTCATGACTCCCGGAACGTCTTTCCAAATCGTCATATCTGTAGCACTTAGGCAATAAGCAAAAATAGCGGCGGAGTAATCTGAGCCTTCTCTTCCTAAGGTTACGGTAAAATTATTTTCATCTGATCCTATAAAACCTTGGGTAACATAGGACTGGTGTTGGTTGAGTTTTACAATATTTTTTTCGGTAGATTCCCAATTTACCAAACCTTCGCGGTAGTTGGCATCTGTTTTTATATAATCGCGGGCGTCTAACCAATGGTTGGAGAAGTGATTGTCGTTGAGATATTCACTTAGAATTTTGGAAGAAATCATCTCTCCACAGCTTACCACTTGGTCGTACACAAAGTTATAGTTGGGAGACTTGTTTCGGCGAAGAAAAGACTCAATGTCATCGAAAAAGATTTCGATTTCGTTGAAAATAGCATGATTCTCCTTGAATAGCCCTCTCGAAATCTGGATATGATCGTTCTTTAGTTTGTCGATTTCATTTTGGAAATCCTCTTTTTTGAAGTAAAATTCTACTACTTTTTCTAAGGCATTAGTGGTTTTTCCCATTGCCGATACAATTAATAAGCAGTTTTCAAATCCTTGACTTTCAAGAACTTTTGCTACGTTTTTTACACTTTCAGCATCTTTTACAGAGGCTCCTCCAAACTTAAAAACTTTCATGTATAACTTTCATTCAATTTAATAGGTTCAACAATTTTATTCAATAAAAATATTCAAAATCAATAGCGTCCTAAATAAAAAAATAAGAAGGAATTAAAGTAACTCAAAGTATCTTTGAGGTTGTACAACAAAAAAACCTTCTTATGGATTCAAAATTAACATTATTTTCCCAAATCA
>JAGOJI010000063.1 GCA_017995195.1 Cloacibacterium sp. | reverse complement strand
ACTTGAACCCGTACACTCTTACGAGCACAGGATTTTAAGTCCTGCGTGTCTACCAATTCCACCACCAGGGCAGGGATAGAGCGAAAAACGGGATTCGAACCCGCGACCCCAACCTTGGCAAGGTTGTGCTCTACCAGCTGAGCTATTTTCGCAAATAAATTCTAACGTTTCCCAGAATTTTTAATTTTAAAAGTGCGGATGAAGGGACTCGAACCCCCACGCCTCACGGCACCAGATCCTAAGTCTGGCGTGGCTACCAATTACACCACATCCGCATAAATTTCTAATTGAACGTCTTTTCTTTTTTTGTGAGTGCAAATATATAAACTTTTTAGTTTTAATTCCAACTTTATGTACAAAAAAAATATTTTTTTTACACTCCCAAAGATAATCCCTACATTTTTAAATTATTTTTTTTGATTTTTCAAAGAGTTTTTTACCTTTACGCATTAAACTTATTTTTATTATGGAATTACAAGGGACTATTAAAAAAATTTCTGATACCCAGACCTTTGCAAGTGGTTTTCAAAAAAGAGAAGCGGTGATTCTTACACAAGAGCAATATCCGCAACCTATAAATGTAGAATTTCTTCAAGAAAAAATCAATCTGCTTGATAACGTCTCCGAAGGAGATAACGTAAAAGTAGGAATTAACCTAAGAGGTCGAGAGTGGACATCTCCAGACGGGCAGGTAAAATACTTCAACTCTATTGTAGGCTGGAGATTAGAGAAAATAAACGATATGGGCAACGAGCCAACTCAAGCAGCACAGCCAAGCAATGCTACATCGTCCCAAACTCCTGCAAAAGACAACGAAAATCCGTTTGCAGATGAAGAAGACGATGATCTCCCCTTTTAATCCCCAAAAATAAAATACATTTTTTCAAAATCCTACTTTATCAACAAAGTAGGATTTAATTTTCAAAAAATGATTCTACTCAACAAAGACGAAATCGCTTTTCCCGATCCTTCTCTTTATCATCCACAAGAGGGCATTATGGCAATAGGAGGAGACCTCTCTCCTGAGCGACTGAAGTGGGCATATCAACTGGGAATTTTCCCTTGGTTCAACGAGGGCGAAGAAATTCTTTGGTGGTGTCCGGATCCTAGATTTGTACTCTTTCCTCGGGAGATTAAAGTTTCTAAATCAATGCGTAAAATCTTACAAAAAGAGTGCTTTAGCTTTACCGAAAACGTCTGCTTCGAGGAAGTTATCAAAAATTGTGCCCAAATCAATCGGAAAAACCAACAAGGAACTTGGATTTCGGACGAAATAATAGCATCTTATACCTTACTTCATCAACAAAGTATTGCCAAAAGTATCGAAGTCTGGCAAAACGAAAACTTGGTGGGCGGATTCTATGGTATCGAGGTTGGGTCTGTCTTCTGTGGCGAAAGTATGTTTAGCAAAGTAAGCAATGCCAGCAAAGCAGCTTTTATTTATTTTGTTGAAAAATACAAAAATAAATATCAGATTATTGACTGTCAGGTTCATACAAACCATCTGGAAAGTTTGGGAGCAAGAATGATTTCAAAACAAGAATATTTACATTTTTTAAAAACCAAAACATGAAACCCGAAAAAGAAAAATGGCTACTGCTCATCGTACTATCTCTTATTTGGGGCTCTTCATTTATTTTGATTAAAAAATCATTGGAAAGTTTTCACAATCCGTATCAGGTTGGGGCATTGCGTGTTTTCATTTCAGGCATTATGCTTGCTCCCATTGCCTTAATGAACATCAAAAAATTTCCTCGAAAAGACCTTCTGTGGATAAGTATTGCTGCTTTTTGCGGCAACTTTATTCCCATGTTTCTCTACCCTATTGCCGAAACCAAAATATCAAGCAGCATTGCAGGAGTTGTAAATTCTATGATGCCCATATTCGTTATTATGGTGGGTACTCTGTTTTGGAAAACCAAAACAACATCTCGGCAAGTCGCGGGCATTGTCATAAGCTTTGCCGGAGTCCTGTTGATGATGGTTTCCGGAGACAATGGTTCCGAAACGCCTATTTTCTATATTAGTTTGGTGCTTTTCGCCACATTGCTCTATGCAGTAAGTACAACAACAGCAGCAGAAAAACTTGTACACATTCCTGCCAAACTACTCTCTTCTTTTGTCTTTTTCTATGTTTTGGCACTTCCTTCGCTTTTGGCACTGGTTTTTTCCGGATTTTTTTCGGAGTTTGATTTCAGTAAAGAAAAATGGGTAGGCTTAGGGTATGTTTCTCTACTTTCGGTTTTTGGGACTGGTTTAGCAATGATGCTTCAGTATCGATTAATGAATATCAGCGGTGCTTTGTTTGCCTCTACCGTTACTTTGCTTATGCCTATTGTTGCAGTTATATGGGGATTTATAGATGGCGAACGACTTTCCTTGTTTCAGATTTTTGGGGGATTAATTATTTTAACAGGACTTATTTTCTTGCGAAGCAAAAAGACAAAAACCACCGAAAAATAGTTCTTTTTATTTTGAGTACTTCCTTTTCGGATTAAATAGATTTAATTAAATTAGCATCATGTTAATTCAAGACTATATTTCCAAAGATTTTCCTGCATTTGAACCATCTGCATCAGTAGATGAGGCTTTTGTATGTGCACAAGACTTTGGTTTTACTCATGTTTTTATCAAAAACAAGGGAGCTTTTCAGGGTGGAATCTGCAAAGAATTTTTGGAAGAATACAAAGGTGGAACCTTGGAAGAGGTTATGATTCATTTGGAAAAATTTGCAGTGCTTTACGAAAACACCATTCTGGATAGCATCAGACTTTTTCATACGTTCAATGCCAACGTGGTTCCCGTAATCAACGAAGCAGAAGAGTATTTGGGATACATTGCTTATGATGATATATTTTGTGAGCTTTCAAAATACCCTCTATTCTCCGAATCCGGAGCATTACTAACTGTAGAAACACCACTAAGAAGTTTCTCTATGACCGAAATTGCCAAAATTGTAGAGGGGAATAACTCCAAATTTTATGGAGCCTTCGTTAGCCAGATTACCGAGGATACCATTCAGGTAACCATGAGAATCAGCAACGAAAACCTCAGCTCTGTAGATGAAACCCTCGAGAGATATGGCTATTTGATTGTACGCAAATTTTATACCGACGGAAAAGAAGCTTTACTAAAAGATCGCTATGAGTTCATACAAAAATATTTGGAATTTTAAGATGGTATCAAAGAATCAACCGAAGTAAAACACCCATGTTAAAATTTCATTTTGAAATAAGAGGAAATGATTATGAAGCGTTCTTTGACCAACAAAAACAATAACACGAATAGATGAAAGCAGCTATTTACGCACAAAAAAAAGATTTAGATACCTTCCTTTATTTGAGTAAGTTTATTTCAAACCTTACTTCAAGAGGTGTTACGCCTATTCTCTACGAACAAATGTTCATCGATTTAGAATTTTCCAAAGATTTTGTCACATTCAAAGACAAGGAAGATTTAAAATCTCAAGAGGTTTCTCTCTTCTTTAGTTTCGGAGGAGATGGCACTATTCTCAACGCATTGAATTTTATACAAGATTTAGAAATTCCTGTTGTAGGAGTTAATACAGGAAGACTGGGTTTTTTGGCAAGTTTTGGTAAAGAAGATATTTTTCATAATATCGATAAGATTCTCAATAAAGAAATGAACATCAGCAAACGCTCCGTTATCCAAGTGATTTCGGACTGCAAGAATATTCCTTTTCCTTATGCTCTTAACGATGTTACCATTACCCGCAAAGAAACTACCGCTATGATTACCATAGAAACTACCATCAACCAGGATTTCCTCACGGTTTTTTGGGCAGATGGTCTCATTATTTCTACGCCTACGGGCTCCACAGCATATTCTTTAAGTTGTGGAGGACCTATTATAGAACCCAGCAACGACAACTTTGCCGTTACCCCCATTGCTCCGCACAACCTGAATGTACGCCCTATTGTACTGAAAGATGATGTTGAAATAAAGCTAAAAGTCTCCAGCCGAGTTCCCGAATATTCACTTTCTTTGGACTCCCGCTTGTATCATATGAATATAGAAAATGAAATAATCCTTAAAAAAGCCGATTTTTGCTTGAATCTTATGTTCCCCAAAGACATCAATTTTTATGAAACACTAAGGCAAAAACTACTTTGGGGTAACGACAAAAGAAATTAAGCATAAAATCATTAGATTTGCACTATGTTTTTTTTGAATAAAAACATTTTAAACAATCATTTTCTTTGGGTAAAAGCTCCAAAGAATTAAACATTAAAATTAGAAATAATGGCATTCGACTGGTTTAAAAGAAGAAAGAAAAATATCAACACCCCTACAGAGGACAAAAAAGATGTCCCTAAAGGGCTGTGGCACAAAACGCCAACAGGAAAAGTTATAGAATACGATGAACTCCGAGCCAACAACTATGTCTCTCCGGAAGACGGTTTTCATGTAAGAATAGGCAGTACCCAATTCTTCGAAATTCTTTTTGATGAAGGTAAGTTCGAGGAGCGTGACGCCAATGTAGAAAGTGTAGATATGTTGAAGTTCAAAGATTCTAAAACTTATACCGACCGACTAAAAGAAGTAAAAGCCAAAACCAAACTCAAAGATTCCATCAGAAACGCTCACGGTACCGTAGGCGGTATAGAAATGGTGGTTTCCTGTATGGATTTTGATTTTATTGGCGGGTCGTTGGGCTCCGTGATGGGAGAGAAAATAAGAAGAGCCGTAGATTACTGTATCGAAAAAAAACTACCTTACATGATTATCTGCCAATCGGGAGGAGCCAGAATGCAAGAAGCTGCATACTCACTAATGCAGTTGGCAAAAGTACAATCTAAGTTGGCACAGTTATCAGACGCCGGTTTGCCTTATATCGCCTATCTGTGCGATCCTACTTTCGGAGGAATTACCGCTTCTTTTGCAATGACGGCAGATATCATTATGGCAGAGCCGGGAGCTCTCATTGGTTTTGCAGGTCCTAGAGTTATTCGGGAAACTATTGGTAAAGACTTACCGGAAGGCTTCCAAACATCGGAATTTTTGCAGGAAAAAGGCTTCGTAGATTTCATTGTAAAAAGAAAAGAAATACGCGAAACCGTTTCTAAAACATTGAAACTGCTTACAAACGCATAAAACTATTCTTTTTCTATAAAAAAATCGTAAAATCGAAAAGTTGTTTTCAATTATCGGTTTTACGGTTTTTTCTTTTACACAGCATGACGATAAGAACAATATTCAATACATTCAGAAAGTTAAGTTTCAGCCAATTGCTTCAACTTTTTTCCTTGTTGCTAAGACACCCCTTTTTTACTGTAATGACTTTGGTAGCCACTTTAAAAACTTTCCAAATAACCGAAAAAAAATTCCCCAACGCTCACCACGGCGACAACAAAGGAAATGCCTTTCGACACGCTCTTTGGAGTTGTCTTATCCTCATGTACTGCTGCAAGATTTCTTCTCCGCAAAAAAGCCTGAAATGGTGCAAAGCCATTACCGATATGCACGAATATTTGTTTGTGAACGAGCCTTTGCAACGAGCAATGGATATACACAACAATAAAATAGGGATGGATTTTTTCATGAGCTTACTACCCACTATTCATCGGCAATTTTTTGAAACCTCCTTTTTTACGGATCAACTTTATGAACGCTCTCAGAACGCCCAATTGGTTACCAATGAAGAAGGTTTTGAAACAGAAAAACTCGTAGTATTGGATTGTAAAAAATCTCCGAAAGGCTAAACGATTTATTCCCCAAGCGAAAAAAACGAAAAACTCACGTTGCCATATTTACGGGTTTCTTTCAGAAGAGGATGATTCATCTTTTGTCGGGATTCATGCTCCAGAATAAGTGAGCCATTTTCTTTTAAAACATTCTCCGACAATACAAGAGAAATAAGTTGTTCATAGTCTTTTTCGGACATATCAAACGGTGGATCCGCAAATACCAAGTCGAATAATTTATGGTGATTTCTTCGTTTTTTCAACCATTCAAAAACATCGCTCCTTTGGACATTAATCTGTAAGCCAAAGCCTAAATCCTGAGCGGTAGAGTGTATAAAACCGGCGTGTTTGGCATTCATTTCTACAGCAGTAATGTCTTGGCAATCTCTTGATGCCAATTCCAACGAAATAGAGCCAATCCCGGCAAATAAATCTAAAACGGATAAATATTCCAATTCAAAACGATGTTCCAGTATACTGAACAAAGCCTCCTTGGCAAAATCGGTAGTTGGCCTTACGTCAAAATTTTTGGGAGCAGCTATTTTCTTGCCTTTCCACTTTCCGGAAATGATGCGGTACATGGTATTAAATTTAAAAAAATTAAGAATTTTTTATCTTATCTGTTAAGAATAAAATTCTTTTTCGATTGGTTGGAAAAAACGATGTTGAAATGCTGTACAAACTTCTTCAACTCAGATATAAAAGTTTCATTTTCAATAAGTTCTCCATAAATATAAAAATGAGTGTCTTTGATACTAAAATCTATTTTCTTGAGTGTAAACATAATGAAATAAAGAAAATCGACCTCCGATGTAGCATCAATATTGTTATAAAGAATTACTTTTTTGTGGTATAAAGCCAAAAACTCTACTTGATGATGAAATAAATGAATATGGATTTCCTTTTGGTTTTTTACCTGAATGCTATTCAGAAATTTCTCTCCCGAGAAATTAAAAGTACTTGGTATCTTCAGAGCCTTAATCCTTTCGTAATAATACTTGGGAAAGCTGTAGTAAAACTGAACCCCGAATTTTTTGTTAATCGAAAGCATGAGTTCTTCCTTTTCTTTATCTACAGGGGAATTGTAGGAAATGAGTTGATAGCCCATTTCGTGCTCGGAAAAGCCTTCCGGAGTTAGCGTAAAATGATTAAGAGCCGATATAACTTCTATTTTTTCCAATGAAGTTTTGGTTAAGACCTCATCTAATTTTTCTTCGATAAAATTGAGAAAACTTTCCTCCGAGAGAAAGTGTTCCTCTTCTTCCAAAATATTTTTGGCGTTACTTAGCTGCCACTGTAAAGCATCTTTGGTAAAAAGAAGTGAGAGTTTTTGCATATTATTATAAGGGAAAGATGAGGCAAATTTAATTATTTTTTGGTAACGGAAGAGCCGAATCAATCTTCTCAAAGCTCTGAAAACAAAAATCATAGAGATGGTTTTCATCTTTTTCGTGACAAATTTCACCGGTTTTCTTCCAAATTGTTTCCTGTATTTCCGGAAAAAAAGTATCTGCTTCCCAAGTGGCATTTACACGGGTAATTTCTAATTTATCGGCTAAAGCTATGGTTTGCTCATAGATATTTCCGCCCCCAATAATAAAGATGTTTTCATTGATTTTTTTGGCGTATTTTATAGCTTCTTTCAAAGAACCTACAATTAGGATTCCTTCTTCAAACCAATTTTCTTTTCTACTTACCACAATATTGGTTCTGTTAGGCAAAGGGTTCCCGATGCTCTCGTAGGTTTTTCTACCCATAATAATTGGGTGTCCGGAGGTCAGGTTTTTAAAATGCTTTAAATCCTTAGGAAGATGCCATAGTAACTGATTATTAAGTCCTATCTCGTTATTAATTCCCATGGCACAGATAATTGTCATCATGATTCTTGTAGATATCTTACAAAACTACATAAAATTTGGGAGGTAATACCAAATAAGGACTTTTGATACAGATTACACATTAAAATATTTTTCACGCAAAGATAATGGACATAGAACGTTTAGAATAGGTTTTGAGAATTGTGAATCTGCGAAATTTTGATGTTAAGCCCGTTCTTAGAGAATATTTAAAAAGTACTTTGTTAAAAATAAAGTTTTAACTCATTTATCTTACTTTTGACACAAGGCTGATTTAATTTTTCTTCAAAAAAATATTTTTAGCACATTTTTTGTTATATTTGGTAAGCGAAATTTAACTTAAAAAATTATATACTATGAACAATAAAGGATGTTTTGGTATCGGAACCGCAGGTTTGGTTATCATTGGAGTATTAGCCTTAATTGGCTTTTGGGTTTTTGGCAACTACAACGGTTTGGTTTCCAGCAACAACGAGGTACTCAACAAATGGTCGAATGTAGAGACTGTTTATCAAAAAAGAGCGAATCTTATTCCTAATTTAGAAAGAACGGTGAAATCCTACTCCAAGTTTGAACAGGAAACCCTAACTAAAGTGGTAGAAGCCCGTGCAAAAGCAACTTCAATTACTGTGGATCCTACTAATATGACGGAGGAAGATATGGCAAAGTTTCAAGCAGCACAAGGTGAGTTGAGCAGCTCTTTAGGCAGATTGATGATGGTTGCCGAGCAATACCCTAACCTAAAAGCGGATCAGCAATATATCAACTTCCAAAGAGAATATACGGCTATTGAGAACAGCATAAGAACAGAAACAGTATATTATAACGAATCGGTAAAGAACTTTAACAACAAAGTAGAATCATTTCCTACCAATTTGTTGACAATGATTTTCACGAAGTTCAAAGCAAAACCGTTCTTTAAAGCAGAAGCAGGTGCAGCAAAAGCACCGGAAGTTTTCTCTAACTAATGAATAGATTTCTTACAGAAACCCAAATGGCTTCCCTTGTGGAAGCCATTCAAACAGCGGAAGACCATTCCACAGGCGAAATACGGGTGCATATAGATGCTACCACCGAGGGCAATAATGCCCAAACCGCTTTCGATGTCTTTTGCAGGCTTCATATGTATAAAACCAAAGAAAGAAATGCTGTACTGTTTCATGTCAATTTTGAGCAAAAATACCTTACCATTATCGGAGATGAGGGGATACACCAAAAGGTTTCCCAAAAATACTGGGACGGTTTGCACGACAAAATGACATCTATGTTTGCCCAAGGCAACTATTTCGAAGGACTTAGAGATGCTATATTGGAAACAGGCATTGAGCTCAAAAAATACTTTCCCATAAGTGAATCGGGAAACCCTAATGAACTACCAAATGAGATTACATTCTCTTAAAAAATTCTTCATTGCCCTATTGGTAGGCTGTTACAATCTTGTAGCGGCACAATATACCATTCCTCCAAAACCTGCGGTACTTTGGCCTGTACACGACGAGGTTGGTCTACTTTCTCAACAAGAAAAAGAACAGCTCAACCGTAAGCTCATCAAATTTGAAGACAGCACCTCTACCGAAATAGAAGTCATTATTATACCTTCTACTAAAGGGGAAGATGTTAATCTTTTGGCAACAAGATTCGGACATGAATGGAAAATCGGCAAAAAGGGGGTTGATAATGGAGTTGTTTTCCTCATTGCAACAGAGGACAGAAAAATGGCAATTCAACAGGGAAGAGCCGTAGAACAATACCTTACCGCTTCTGTTGCAGGACAGATTATGGATTACTTGGTAACGCCTTATTTCAAGCAACAGCAATGGTTTACAGGAATCGACCAAGGGACTTCCGCAATCATGGATGCGGTAAAAGGAAAGTTCAAACCTCTACAGAATAATACCGGAGAAGAAGGGCTTAGTCTACTACAGATTATAGTAATTGCCTTATTTATTTTATTGATTTTAAGTTTTATCATGCGAAACAATAATGGTGGTGGACGAGGAAATTATGACGACGACGATGATGTAATTATTACCCGAAGAGGTAGAAAAGTATATCCGGGAGGGTTTTTCCCATTTCCTCCAATAGGAGGTGGATTCGGCGGCGGAAGTTCTTCCGGCGGTGGATTTGGCGGATTCGGCGGTGGCGGAGATTTCGGTGGCGGCGGAGCAAGCGGAGAGTGGTAACTATTTCTTATATTCCAACGCTCTATAATTGATAACAACTCTCTTCACCCCTCATCAACCAGGAAAATAAAAAAATCTCACATTGCTATGAGATTTTCTTGTTTGTGGGCCCTGAGGGATATTATTTTTCCAAATCTGATTCCAAAAGATCATGTGCAATAAAATTTCTAATAACTTCTGCTTTATGATATTCAATTTCAGAATATTTTTGTGCATGTAAAATAATTATGCACAAAACTGTGTAATTATTTGTGCAAATATATATACATTTACACAAGAAAGTGCAGTTTGTTGTGCATAAGTAGATGTATATACACAATTATAAGATATGAAAAGAGAATTTGATGTTCCATTATTACCTCCAGCAGTGGATGTTGAAAGTGTAAATATTCTAAAAGCATTAAATAATGCTAGTAGAGCATTAGGAGAGCTTAAGGGAGAAATAAAGAAAATACCAAATTCACAGATACTTATTGATACCATTTCCTTGCAAGAAGCAAAAGACAGTAATGAGGTGGAGAACATTGTTACTACTGATGATGAATTGTACCAAGCTTCAGTGGAAACAGAAAATGTATCACAACAAGCTAAAGAGGCACAAAATTACGCAAAAGCTTTAAAAATGGGGTTTTCTATAATCAAAGAAAAAGGAATTTTAAGTATTAATGACATTAAGAAAATTCAAGAAATTGTTTCTCCAAATCACCCCGTAAGAAAGCTTCCCGGAACTGTATTAAAAAATCCCAAGACTAATAAAGTAGTTTATACTCCTCCACAAAATCAGGCAGACATAGTAGTATTATTGGATAATTTAGAAAAATATATTAATGATAACAATTTCCATAATGTAGATAGCATCATCAAAATGGCAATAATTCATTATCAATTTGAAAGCATTTACCCGTTTTATGATGGCAATGGAAGGACTGGAAGAATTCTTAATATGCTTTATTTAGTACAGCAAGGTTTGTTAGATATTCCTGTGCTGTACCTTAGTAGTTTTGTAATAAAAAATAAATCAGACTACTATAGATTATTACAAGAAGTAAGAACAAAAGAAAGTTGGGAAGAATGGATAATTTGGATGCTAAAAGGAGTTGAAACAACTGCAAGAGATACTATCGTAGTTGTTAATAAAATTAAAATCCTTATGGATGAATATAAACACAAAATCAGGGATAAATATAAATTTTACAGTCATGATTTAATAAATACTCTATTTAAACATCCTTATACAAAAATTGATTTTGTAGAAAGAGAGCTTGGAATACACAGAAATACAGCCAGCTCCTATCTAAATTCCCTAGCAAACGATGAAAATCAGTTCTTAATGAAAATAAAGGCAGGAAAAAGTTTTTATTTTGTAAACCACAGATTGTTAAATATATTGAAAAATAGATAATGAGATTAAAATGGGCGATCTGAAGATTTTGGAGAAACATCATTGTAACCTTTTTTGTAACCTAAAAAAGGCATAATTATAGACTAAATAGAATATTAAAGAAAGAATAAGAATTAATCAGAAATTCCCCCAAACCCCCATGAACAAAATAAGAAAACAAAAAAATCTCAGATTTCTCTGAGATTTTTTGTTTTAAAAGTGGGTCCTGAGGGATTATTAATCTTAATTTTTTAGTGTAAATCAAGATTTAAGATAAAATCATTTTAGAGAATTACAATTAAATTCTTCTTGAAACTCGGAGAATCAAGAAGAATTTAAAAGAAATATATATCTTTGTAAAAAAAACATGATAGAGTCGCCTCCTTTAACAATTAAAACTTCTGAGATTTATAGTTATCTCAACGATCCGAATATAATAAAAGAGATAAAGAAAATAAATGAAAAGTATCTATACTGGGACAAAGTAAAATACCAGAAAATAGAATCTCTTAATCCTGAACAAATATGGAATATTCTAAAGCTATATAGATCATTCAACTATAAAGAAGTTATTTTTAATGCAACTTCTTTTAAGTATTATCTCACAGACTATATTCAAAAGTCTTTACATGAATTTGACCTTCATATTGGAGGTTTTATGGGAACTAAAAGTTTAATTCCTGACTCTGACAAGACTAGGTATTTGGTTAGTTCTTTAATGGAGGAAGCAATTAGTAGCAGTATTATGGAAGGTGCTAATACTACTAGAAAAAAAGCCAAGGAAATGTTGAGAAAAGAAACTCACCCTAAAAGTAAAGGTGAGCATATGATTGTAAATAATTATTTAACAATCAAACATATTTTAAAACACACTCCAGAAGATATTACTCCTGAATCAATTTTACAGATTCATCAGTTGATGACAAAAAATACTTTAGATGATTCAGCAGATGAGGGGAAATTTAGACAAATAGATGATATTTATGTCATAAACACAAGTACTGGGGAAATTGTTCATTTCCCTCCACCTTATATTGATATTCCAACTTATATTCAGGACTTATGCAATTTTTTTAACAATGATGGGGGAGACTTTATACACCCAATTATTAAAGGAATGATAATTCATTTCATGATAGGATGGATTCATCCTTTTACAGATGGTAATGGTAGAACAGCAAGAGCAATATTTTATTGGTATTTACTCAAGAAAGGATATTGGTTAATGGAGTATTTATCAATATCTAGAATTATTAGTGACTCAAAAAATCAATATGAAAAAGCATACTTATATACAGAAAACGATAGTCTTGATTTATCATATTTTATAACTTATCACACAGAAGTAATGCATAGAGCATTTGAAGCACTAAAGAAATATATTCAGGAGAAGCAAAAAGAAAATTTACAAATTGCAAATTTTCTAAGATTACCAAATATAAATGAAAGACAAGCACAAATATTAAAAACTTTATACGATGAACCTGAAGTTGTTTTTTCTGTAAAAGAAATTCAAAATATTTTTCAAATTTCAAATTTTTCTGCTAGAAGTGATTTAACTGGATTAGTTAATTTAGGTTACATGATTGCAATACCTGTTAATAAGGTTCAAACAAATTATGCAAGATCTTCAAAATTTATAGATATGATAAAATAGCTTTTAATTCTTCTTGAATCTAGAAGAATTAAAAGTAGAGAATGAAGTTGTTTAAACTTATTTAGAAAAAAAGTTCCGAGAAAATTAGCAATTTTGGATTGCAATTTAAAAGACTAATAATCTGGAACTCATCAGCAAAGATAAAATAGAGAAATGGATTTTACCCCAT
>JAGOJI010000062.1 GCA_017995195.1 Cloacibacterium sp. | reverse complement strand
GACGTTATCCAATGGTCCAAAAATTCCGAAATATTGGTAAAAAGAGCCTTAGGAAATGTTACCATCAATAAAATCGAGATCAACGAAGAAGAAAACTACGCGTTGGTTTATACACCTGTTGAAGAAATCTCCAAAGTCATTGGTAAACAAGGTCAAAATATACGGCTAGCATCGTGGCTGTCGGGATTTGATATCGATGTTTACAGAGAAAAACAGGAAGATGACGATGTAGAATTGGCAGAATTTGATGATGAAATAGAAAACTGGATCATCAAAGAATTCCAAAAAGTAGGATTAGATACGGCAAGAAGCGTATTGGATAAAGATACTGATGCTTTACTCAATTTGGTGGACTTAGAAGAAGAAACCATCGAAGATGTAAAGCGAATTTTAAAAGAAGAATTAGAAGGGTAATTGCTTGTAGGCTATTAGCAAAAGCTAACAGCTGATGAGTAAAGTTTACAAATCATTAATAAAATTTAAAAAAGGCAATGGTACAATGGGTGTTGTAAGTTTGTTCTACAAAAAACCATTACCATAGGCCACAAGCTAAAAAGTATGCCAAAAATTAGATTAAATAAAGCGGCTAAGGAACTTAATATATCTATTCCCAGAGCGGTAGAATTTCTACAGAGCAAAGGAATCGCTATAGACAGCAACCCGAACGCTCTATTAGAACCGGAGGCATTTTCTGCATTAGAAGCTGAGTTCGCCAAAGACGGAGAACAAAGAAAAGCTTCTCATGAGGTTGTTATCTCTAAAGTTCCCGAAACCAAATTGGAAATTGAAGAGCCAAAAGCACCTGAGGTAATAAGAGCCAAAGCACCACACATTAAGACAGAAGCCAAAATATTAGGCAAAATAGATTTAGAGCCTAAAAAAGTTGAGCCAAAACTTGAACCGAAAGAAAAGGAGGAAAAACCGATAGCCGAAGAAACTCCTGTGGTTGAAGCAGCAAAAGAAGAAAAGCCGGAATTCAAGGTAGTGGATAAAGTAGATTTGTCCCAATTGGAAGGGGTAAAACCTAAGTTTACCAAAAAAGAAAAGGTAAAAGAAACCCTTCCCGAAACACCGGTTCAGCTCGAACCACCAGTTGTTGAAGCCAAAAAAGAGGAAGAAACACCGGAAGAACCCGAGAAAATAGAAACACAATATCAGAAATTAGACGGACCTAAAATTCTGAAACAAACAGTAGATTTAACACAGTTTGAAAGTAGACCTAAACCGGGAGATGCTAAGAAGAAGCAGAGAAAACGTATCCAAAAAGATACGCCGGCAACTGGGAATCAACCACAAGCACAAGGTGCACAGCCACAAGGCACAGGTGGAGACAAAAAATTAGTAAAAAGAGAAGACCGTCCTAACCAAGGGCAAGGTAACAGAGGCGGAAACAACAGGAAAGGAGGAAGCAGAAGAGGGGCAGACCGCGTAATGCCTGTGGAACTGACGGACGAACAGGTTAAAAACCAAATTAAAGAAACGCTTGAGAAATTAACCAATAAAAGAGGGAAATCTCACGGAGCAAAATATAGAAAAGAAAAAAGAATATTCCGTAGAGAGCAAGACGAACTTCAACAAGAGCTCGAAGCAGCAGATACCACACTTAAGGTAACAGAATTTATTACTGTAAGTGAACTGGCAGCCTTAATGAACGTAAACCCTACAGAGGTGATTTCTGCGTGTTTCTCCTTGGGGGTTATGGTAACCATGAACCAGCGTCTGGAAGCCGATACCCTTACTTTGGTAGCAGACGAATTTGGTTATAAAATCGAATTCTCAGATGCCGACTTGGAAGAAAGTGCCGAAGAAGAAGAGGAAGACCGAGAAGAAGATTTGTTACCAAGAGCACCTATTGTTACCGTAATGGGACATGTGGATCATGGTAAAACTTCCTTACTCGATTACATCAGAAAAACCAATGTTATCGCAGGAGAATCCGGAGGAATTACACAGCATATTGGTGCCTACAACGTAAAATTGGAAAACGGACAAAGAATTACGTTCTTAGATACTCCGGGACACGAAGCCTTTACCGCCATGCGTGCGAGAGGTGCCCAGGTTACTGATATTGCTATTATTGTAGTTGCTGCGGACGATGATGTGATGCCCCAAACCAAGGAAGCTATTGCACACGCACAGGCAGCAGGCGTTCCTATGATTATTGCACTCAACAAAGTAGATAAACCGAATGCCAATCCGGATAAAATCCGTGAGCAACTTTCTGCCATGAATGTTTTGGTAGAAGAATGGGGCGGAAATGTTCAGTCTCAGGAAGTTTCGGCAAAGTTCGGGCAAAATATGGATTTGCTTTTAGATAAAGTTTTAATCCAAGCAGAATTATTGGAGTTAAGAGCCAACCCGAACAGAACATCTACTGGGGTGGTTATCGAAGCATCTTTAGATAAAGGACGAGGCTATGTAGCCACCATGTTGGTACAAACAGGAACCCTAAGAGTTGGGGATTATGTAGTGGCAGGAAAAAATCATGGTAAGATAAAAGCATTGTTAGATGAAAGAGGAAAACCTTTAGAAAGTGCAGGTCCTTCCATTCCGGTAACTATTTTAGGTTTAGATGGAGCACCAACTGCGGGGGACAAATTCAAAGTATATGAAGACGAGCGTGAGGCCAAAACCATTGCTAATAAGCGAGAACAGCTTCAGCGTGAACAAACCATAAGAACCAAAAAACACCTCACTCTTGATGAAATTGGAAGAAGAATTGCATTGGGCGACTTCAAAGAGCTCAACATTATCTTAAAAGGAGACGTAGATGGTTCGGTAGAAGCCTTGTCGGATATGTTACAGCAACTATCTACAGAGGAAATCCAAATCAATATCTTACACAAAGGTGTAGGGCAAATTACAGAAAGCGACGTTCTATTAACCACCGCTTCCGATGCCATTATGATAGGCTTTAATGTAAGAGCGGGAGCCAATGCCAAAGATTTGGCAGACAAAGAAGAAATAGAAATCCGAACTTATTCTGTAATCTATGACGCGATTGATGATGTAAAAGAAGCCATGGAAGGAATGCTTTCTCCTGAAATCAAGGAACAAGTTATTGGAAATGTAGAAATCCGTGAGGTATTTAAGATTTCCAAGGTTGGCTCTATTGCAGGATGTATGGTACTTACGGGTAAAGTGACGCGTCAATCCAAAATCAGATTGCTTCGAGACGGTATCGTAAAACACGATGGCGAATTAGAAAGTTTGAAACGATACAAAGACGATGTGAAAGAAGTAACCAAAGGTTACGAATGCGGTCTGAATATCAAAGGTTACAACGATATTGAAGTAGGCGACATCTTAGAAGTTTACGAAGAAGTAGCTGTGAAGAAAAAACTGAAATAGAAAGTATCGTAGAAATATTTGTAAAAACCACCGTAAGGTGGTTTTTTTTATTTGAAAAATATAATTTATAATAATTCTAAATAAAAATATTTTTATTTTTATTTCATAAGTAATCCTCCGTTTTTTAACAAAAATTTAATAACAATAGCAGCAAACGTCTCGAAATAAACATTAAAAGATTGATTTATATATACTTAAACAAAGAATATTGCCCAATAAAACAAGAGAGTAGTCATATAAATTTGTATATGTTAAATTTTATTAACATATTTGTCTATTAAAATATTAAAATTTTGTTAATATGAATGTAAAACTAAAAGTGCTAACTGCGGGTGTGCTGTTCTTTACGGGACAAGCGGTAATGGCACAGGAAACTAAAAAAGACAAAGAAAGGGAGATTGAAGAGGTTGTTGTGGTAGCATTTGGGAAACTAAAAAAAGAAGAAGTTACAGGGTCTGTAACACAAATTAAATCAGAGGCGATTAAAGATGTTCCTGCTTCGAATGTAGTGTCTGGGCTAGCGGGAAAAGTTGCTGGTGTTCAGGTTTTTAGTTCGGGGCAACCAGGGTCGGCTCCTACAGTAAGAATGAGGGGGATAGGATCTATAAACGCCTCTAATCAGCCACTATATGTAGTCGATGGAGTGCCGTTTCAGGGAGATATTGCGTCTTTATCCTCGCAAGATATAGAGTCTATGACCTTTCTAAAAGATGCTTCTGCTAACGCCCTTTATGGAGCAAGAGGTGCTAATGGTGTAATAATAATCACTACAAAAAAAGGGAAAAAGGGCTTGTCATTTGACTTTGAAACTAGAGTTGGAGTAAGTACTAGAGGAACCAAGGATTATGATGTTATAAAAACCCCAGGAGAGTTTTACGAGGCTTTCTATCAGAGGTCTAGAATAGGTTTTTATAATGATCCAACTACTCAGGCGAATGCTAATACTCTTGCAGCAGCGGATGTATATAATAAATTAAAATATAATAATTATAATGTTCCTAATGGTCAAATAATTGACCCCACAACAGGAAAAATTAATAGTAAAGCATCACTTTTATATTCAGATGATTGGTATAAATATTTATTTAGTCCTTCCATGAGATATGAAAATAATTTATCGGTATCTTCAGGCACGGATAAAGCTATTACGTATATGTCTTTAGGTCATTTAAAGGATGAAGGCTATGCTATAAATACGGGTTTCGAAAGATTTTCTGCTAGAATTAATACGGAATATAAATATAATTCTAATATTAAGTTTGGGGGGAATATTATGTATTCTAATACAAAACAAAATGCTCCTACTTTAGAAAGTAATTATAGTAATTTATTTACATGGGCAAGAAATACAGCACCTATCTTTCCTGTCTATCTAAGAAATGGAAACGGCGAATTTGTATATAACGCAAAAGGCGAAAAAACTTATGATTTCGGAGATACTACACAAAGACCTTGGGGAGCTCAACAAAATCCTTATGCTACAATGTTAGCTAATTTATATGATAATTCATACGATAATCTTTCTTCTAGATTTTTTGCAACTGTGAATTTTTGGAAAGATTTTGAGTTTACCTATAATTTTGCAGCAGATTTAAGAAATAGAATATCATCTACTTATTACACCCCAATAGGAGGAGATGGTAAGAATTTTGGAGGTCGACTTAGTGAAACTTATGGAAGAACGATTACGGTTAACAACCAACAATTATTAAGCTATAATAAAAAAATTGACAACCATAGTATTTCAATTCTAGTTGGGCATGAAACGAACAATTATAAAAACAAACATGCTTATGGAGAAAAAACAAAATTTGTAATAAGTGACTTGCCGGTATTTAGTAATAGTGCAAATATAGAAGAATTGTCGGGAGGTGTTTTGAATTATTTTGTAGAAGGTTATTTTTCAAGGTTAAATTATAGCTTTGCAAATAAATATTTTTTCAACGCTAGTGTACGTAGAGACGGATCCTCTGTTTTCCATGAAGATAATAGATGGGGTACATTTTATGGTATTGGAGCTGCATGGACAGTAACTAATGAAAACTTCTTAAAAGGTAACTCTATTTTAAACAATCTAAAGCTTAAGCTTTCTTATGGTCAACAAGGTAATGATAACCTTTTAGCACCTAACGGAGTAGATAGAGCCTATTATCCATATACTGACCTATGGGTAGTTTCGGATGCAGGTGGAGGAACACCTTCTTTAGGATTTGATTTACTTGGAAATAAAGATGTTACCTGGGAGAAGTCAAAAAACTTTAATACAGGTTTTGAAATATCTTTATTCAACAGAAGGTTAAATATTGATGCAGAATACTTTAGTAGAGGAGTTGATGATTTATTGTTTTACTTCCCAGCAGCGACTTCTATGTCTCCGTATGTTCAACCAAGAAATGTTGGAGCTATGAATAATAAAGGAATTGAAGTTTCTATTGATGGGGATATTATTCGAAATGAGAATGTGAAATTATCACTTTATGCTAATGCTACGCATTTTAAAAATAAAATTACTTCTTTAGCAAAACCTTTTATTCAAGACGGTCTGTATAGATTAAGAGAGGGAGGAAGTAGATATGATTATTATATTAGAGAGTTTGCTGGAGTTGATGCTACTAATGGAGATGCACTTTGGTATACTGAAAAAAATAATATCAACGGTGTTGCTAATAAAAAAATAAATGATAGATTTGTTACTAATAGCTATGCTAATGCAGATCGTTATTTTGTAGATAAAACTTCAATACCTGATTTATATGGAGGTTTTGGATTAGATTTGAAAGTAGGAAGACTTTCTCTAAGAACTAGTTTTGCGTATCAAATAGGAGGTATGGGCTATGATTCTGAATATGCAGGATTACTTCCTTCAGGTGGGGATATAGGACATAATTTCCATAAAGATGTTTATAAAACATGGACTCCGGAAAATCCTAATGCAGCGTTGCCAGCATTAGATTTAATAAGACCCGATCAAATGGCTACTTCTACGTTATTTCTTACTTCGATGTCTTATTTATCATTACAGGATGTAACTGTTGGTTATGAAATGCCAAAAAACTTTTTAGAAACATTTAATCTTAATTATGCGAGAATTTACCTAACAGGGAATAACTTATTTTTATTATCTAAAAGACAGGGGTTTGACCCAAGAATTAGCTCAATAGGTAGATCTACAACGGGGTATTCAACAATGAGAAATATCTCTTTAGGAATTAACTTTAAATTTTAAATCAACATGAAAAAAATAAAAATTATATTAACATCATTAGCTACATTGACTCTAGTAGTGAGTTGTAATAGAGATTTTGAGGAAGCTGTTCCTGAAAAACAAGTGTCACAAGAACAGTTAGAAAATGAGCCGTCTGCATTAAACCATGTGTTAACAGGAGTTTATAAGGCACTGTATAGTACAAATGCCGGGCAGTCTTATGAAGATTATGGTCGTACATATCATGATGATTTCGGACTATTAACATTGAAAACAGGAGCAGACTTAATGTCAAATGATATGGTTCAAGTACAAAATCACTGGTTTGGCAATTTTTATAATTATAATGCAGGAAGTGTTTCAAACGCTAGAAATAGTATTGTATGGAAAACGGTTTATTTAAGAGATTTTGTTCTTAATAAAATTATCAATACTATTGGAAATAATCCATCTGATCCTCAAGCTAAAAGGATATTGGCAGAAGCAAAAGCATTAAAAGCTTACTTATATTTTACTTTAACTAGATTCTATACTTACACTTATAAAGGGCATGAGAATGATTTAGCAATTCCAATTTATACAGGAAAAGAAGCCTCAGATGGAGCAAAAAGATCAACAGTTAAAGAAACATATGACTTTATTGTAAAGCTTTTAAATGAATCGTTAGTTGATTTAACAGCCTCAAGATCTAGCAAAATTAATATTAATAACTCTGTGGCTAAGGGGATGTTAGCCCAAGTTTACTTAGAAATGGGGGTGTATGATAAAGCTGCACTTATGGCAAGAGAGGCAAGGGCTTCTTACTCTTTAATGAGTGAAGCTCAGTGGAGAGGAAATGGTTTCTCTGACTTAAATAATCCAGAGGCTATGTGGGCTGCTGACATTACTTCGGTAAATAGTGGTATCTATGCTTCATTCTTTTCTCATATGGATAATCTTGCTCCGGGATATACGGGTGCTGTAGGTATATATAAAGCAATAGATAGACGATTGTATGAAAAAATTTCAAATACTGATTATAGAAAGTTAGAAATAGCAAATAATACAGGGCTATATAAAAATAAAACATATGCTCCTTATGCTAATATGAAATTTAAAGATTCAAGCCCCTTTACAGGAGACTATATATTTATGAGGGCAGCCGAATTTTATTATATAGAAGCTGAATCTTTGGCTAGAGGTGGAAATGAAGCAGGAGCTCAGCAGCTTTTATATGATATTACAGTAAAAAGAGATCCAAGTTATATAAAATCAACAAATACAGGACAAGCTCTCATAGATGAAATTATGACACAAAAAAGAATTGAAATGTGGGGAGAAGGATGTGCTTGGTTTGATATGAAAAGGCTTGGTATTGCTTTAGAAAGAAATTATACAGGCTCTAATCATGCTTCCTTTGGAAGACAGAATAGGGGAGTAAGTGATGTTAGAATGAGATTCCAAATCCCACAGAGAGAGTTGGATACGAATCCTTCTATAACAACTGCTGATCAAAACCAATGGTAATTTAAGATAGAAGTTTTCGAAACTAATTCTTAATGTTTTGGAAAAATCTTAATAAGAGGCTATTTCATCAATATGAAATAGCTTCTTTATTTCCGTATATTTGCAAGACAATAAAAACGCATGAATATCAAAGAAACAATACAAAAAAAGATAACGGAAATCACAAAAGAACTGTACGGACAAGATTTTACATTAGAAGTTCAACAGAATAAAACAGAATTTGCAGGAGACTTTACTGTAGTGATATTTCCATTGGTAAAAGCAGCAAAAAAAAGTCCGGATGTTTTGGGAAGTGAATTAGGAGAAGCCCTAAAAAAAAATACGGATTTCGTGCAAGATTTCAATGTTGTAAAAGGATTTCTCAATCTTTCGGTTAAAAATCAATTCTTTTTAGAAAATTTCAACTTCATCAAAGAAAATTTTGATATTCTTCAGAAGAAAAATTCTTCTGTAATGGTAGAATTTGCATCGCCCAATACCAATAAGCCATTGCATTTGGGGCATATTAGAAATATTTTGCTGGGAGATTCCGTTTCTCGTATTTTAGAGCAAGCAGGTTATGAGGTTATAAAAACTCAAATCATCAACGATAGAGGAATTCATATCTGCAAATCCATGCTCGCTTGGGAAAAATTTGGGAATGCCGAAACGCCAGATTCTTCTGAATTAAAAGGAGATAAACTGGTTGGAAACTACTATGTAAAATTTGACCAAGAATACAAAAAACAGATTGAAGAACTCAAATCTCAAGGGATAGAAGAAGAACAAGCCAAAAAAAAAGCTCCCATTTTTTTAGAAGCCCAGCAAATGCTTCAGGATTGGGAAAAAGACAATGAAAAAGTCCGAAACCTATGGGCGAAAATGAACGCTTGGGTATACGATGGTTTCAACCAAACCTACAAACGAATTGGGGTAAATTTCGACCAAACCCAGTACGAAAGCAACACCTATATTTTGGGAAAAGACATTGTAGAAGAAGGTTTAGCCAAAGGTGTCTTGTTTAAGAAAGAAGATGGGTCTGTCTGGTGTGATTTAACAGATGAGGGGCTCGACCAAAAATTACTCCTGCGTTCCGATGGTACATCGGTCTATATGACTCAAGATTTGGGAACGGCAGTGGAGCGTTTTAAAGAAAACAATATCCAGAAACTCATCTATACCGTAGGAAATGAGCAAGATTACCATTTTCAGGTCTTGTTTTTAATCTTGAAGAAATTGGGATACACGTGGGCAGATCAGCTGTATCACTTATCTTACGGAATGGTGGAATTACCCGAGGGTAAAATGAAGTCTCGAGAAGGAACCGTAGTAGATGCAGATGATTTAATGGAAGAAATGTACCTGACCGCCAAAGAAAAAGCTCAGGAACTCGGTAAGTTGGAACACCTTACTGATGAGGAAAAGAAAAAATCTTACGAAAGAGTAGGTTTAGGAGCCTTGAAATATTTTATGTTGAAAGTAGACCCCAAGAAAAAAATGCTTTTCAATCCTGCGGAAAGTATTGATTTCAACGGAAATACAGGACCTTTCATTCAGTACACTTATGCCAGAATCCAATCTGTTTTGGCAAAAGCTCACTTTATCGACACCTCCGAAGTAGCAGCGGTAGAAATAAACCCTTCCGAAAAAGAATTGGTCATGATACTTTCCAATTTTAAAGAAGTGGTGGAAAAAGCAGCGGAAACACTAAGTCCGGCATTGGTTGCCAACTATGTTTATGAACTGGTAAAATCCTACAATTCTTTCTACCAGAACAATCCTATTCTTAACCAAGAAAATGAATCTGTAAAACAATTCAGATTGCACTTATCGTTCTTAGTAGCACAAACCATCCGAAAAGGACTACAATTATTAGGCATTGAAACAGTAAACCGAATGTAGTTTGCCTTGGTAAGATAAATTTATCGCCCTCCAAATTCCCCTTCCTTTGGAAGGGGTGTCTGAAATGCCGGGGCAGGTCAAACTTATTTGAGCTTACAGCATAATCTCAAAGCTGGCATTAACAATAAAATAGTATGCAAATCGATTTCTCCTGTTTCTCTTTAGAAAATCTAAAACCTCAAAACGAGTTTGAGCAAGGAGTGATTGATTTCATCGGCGAATGGCTGTCGGATAGCAAAACATTATGGGTACAAACTTCGGGCTCAACAGGCATTCCCAAAACTATAGCAGTCGAAAAACAGAAAATGCTAAATTCCGCAAAAATGACCTGTGATTTTTTAGGACTGAAGGAAGGCAATTCAGCATTACTATGCCTACCTGTGGAATATATTTCCGGAAAAATGATGTTGGTAAGAGCCATAGAAAGAAAACTTAATATTTTCATACAAACCCCTTCCACTCAGCCTTTGGAAACTCTGACTCAATCAATCAACTTTTGTGCAATGACTCCCTTGCAGGTTCAGAACTCTTTAGATAAAATCCATTTTATTAAAAACTTAATTATTGGTGGGGCTGAAGTTTCCGAAAATCTAAAGTCTAAAATTAGAAATACCCTTTCCGAAGGCAAAAACAACATATACGAAACTTATGGAATGAGCGAAACGCTTTCTCATATCGCTCTAAAGCAGATTTTTCCCAAAGCAGAAGATGAGTTTAGATGTTTGGAAGGAATCCGTATTTCTACCGATAATCGAAACTGTCTCCAGATTTTTGCTCCACAACTCAATGCCGAAACCATACAAACCAATGATATTGTAGAACTAAAGGGAAAGCAGAGCTTTAAATTTTTGGGTAGAATCGATTATGTCATTAATTCCGGAGGTGCCAAAATTTTCCCCGAAGAGCTAGAAAGTTTGGTGAAAAAATATCTCACTAATGAAGTTGTTTTTTTAGGAAAGAAAGACGAAGTCTTAGGCGAAAAACTGATTTTAGTTGTTGAAAGTACGGAAAAAACGGAGGTTGAGAAAGTAATTTCTAAGATAGAGTTTCGTCACAAATTTCATTTTCCCAAAGAAATTATTGTTGTAGAAAAATTTCCCAGAACCCCCAATGGAAAGGTTTCTCGATTAGCCCTCAAGAAAATGCTCTTTTGTTGAATCTATTTTTTTAGTTATCGGTAATGCTACCATGACAGCACATAAAATCAAGTAATTTTTAAATATTTTTCCCAAATCGGGAATTTTGCATTATATTTGCTTAAAATTATTTGAGTGAGAGTAATAGCAAAAAAAATATTGCGGGAATTTTGGGAAAAACATTCTGATTGCGAACAGCAACTTAAATCTTGGTTCAAGGAAGCAAGTAAAGCCGAATGGAAAAATCCCAACGAAGTAAAAAGCGAATATCCAAATGCAAGCATCTTGAATGATAACAGGATTTGTTTCAACATAAAGGGAAATCATTACAGATTAATTGTAAGGATTAACTATGACTACCAAATGGTTTGGGTAAGATTTATTGGAACACATACTGAATATGACAAAATTGATGCAAACGAAATTTAGAAATTATGAAAATTAAACCTATAAAAACTGAGAAAGACTATAATCAAGCCCTTGAAAGACTTGAAGAAATTTTTGACGCTAAAAAAGGAACTAAAGAAGGAGATGAATTAGAACTTTTAGGAATACTAATTGAAAATTATGAAAATGAATATTTTCCTATTGATTTACCAGATCCAATTGAAGCGATTAAGTTTAGAATGGAACAACTTGATTATACCCAAAATGATTTGGCGAAAGTTATTGGGTTGAAAAGTCGTGCAAGCGAAATCCTTAATAAAAAAAGAAAATTATCTTTGGAAATGATTAGAAATCTTCACGACAGATTGAAAATCCCAACTGAAGTATTGATACAGGCTTATTAAAAGCACTACAGCCAACATAGTATTTGCAAAAGGCGGGGTTGAATATTTATTTAATAGAACCATCAGTTGCATTTAGTCGCACCCGCTTTTTCGTTCCACATTTTTTTTGTAGTTTAGTTCCACGAAAAAAGCATTGGCTACGCCGAACCTAAAGGTTTCGCTTCGGTTGGTCGAAATTGAACTTTTCGTCCAATTTAGCCTGCATCTCGCAAAAAACTTTTTCCGTAAAATGAAAAACTTTACCAAAGAACTTGTGTACAAAACCTCCCGAAGCAGCGGAGCAGGCGGACAAAATGTGAATAAGGTAGAGACCGCTGTTACCGTACTTTGGAATGTAGGAGAAAGTCAGTTTTTCGAAGAGCAGGAAAAACGTTTAATTGTAGAAAAACTGAAAAACAGAATCAACCAAGAAGGGATTTTGCAACTTAGTGTTTCCGAAAGCCGAACCCAGCTTCAAAATAAAAAAATAGCTGCCGAAAAAATAATAGAATTGGTAAACAAATCCTTGATAATTCCTAAGAAAAGGCTCAAAACCAAACCCTCCAAATCCCAAATAGAAAAACGCATAAAAGCCAAAAAACAAATCTCCGAAAAGAAAGAAAACAGAAGATTTAGGCTTTAAACAAACTTTTTATGTAGTCAAGTATTAATTCAAAAAAACAAGTTGATTTTTTAGTCTATGGAGTTGGAAATCTTAACATAAAATTTGCTCTTTCAAAAAAATAGTGTATTTTTGCAGACCAAAATGAGATGTAAACTATGTTAATAATTCCAGTAAAAGACGGAGAGTCTATAGATAGAGCACTTAAAAAGTACAAAAGAAAGTACGACAAAACAGGCGTTGTGAAAGCCCTAAGAGCAAGACAACAATTCATAAAGCCTTCTGTAACGCAAAGACAAGCGAAGCTAAGAGCAGGCTACAAACAAAGACAATTGAGCAAAGAAGAACAGGCTTAGTTCTTTTTTATTTAGAATTTATACCACATCACTTCCCAAATTCTTATATTTGGGAAGTGATTTTTTGTTTTTATAGGTTTTGTTAATGGTAAGAAATCAACAAAAAAGAACAGAAAAACACTTTTTTCACAAAATAGGGTAGTAACAATACAAATGATTGAAAGATTCTTAGAATATATCTCTGTTGAGAAACGCTATTCCGAACACACCTCAATCTCTTATCGGAGAGATTTGATGGATTTTTTGG
>JAGOJI010000061.1 GCA_017995195.1 Cloacibacterium sp. | reverse complement strand
TGGATACAGACAGAACTATTCTGAAAAACAGAGAGGTGGGTTTTTATACTCATAAAAATAGCATTGATTAACAGTGTGTTATAGCTGAACACTGCTCGTTTAGGAGTTTATCCGTTTGATAGTGATAAAAAATGGTGATAATGTAAAAAGCAATGAAAAATCCCGTTGAAATTAATTTTTTTGAAAAAAAAGATTTAGAACAACTAAATTATTGTTTAGATGATGTTCAGAAAACGTTCACTTCAATGCCGGATTTTGCATTAGAAAGAATTGCCGAAAGAAATGATGGAAAGGCTTTCCCGATAACTATTTTTTTTGAAAAAAGAGCGGTGGGATTTTTTGTTTTGGATTTTGGGGAAGATAAATTTGGACTTACTAGTAATGCTGACGCTGTTTTGCTTCGTTCGTTATCTTTAAATCCTAATTTTCAACAAAAAGGTATAGCGAAAGAATCTATGTTTTTAACAGATGATTTTGTAAAAACGAAATTTATAGATTGTAATGAAATTGTATTGGCTGTTAATAGCCGAAATCAAAATGCGTATCAGCTTTATATGAAAACAGGATATGCAGATACAGGAAAAACAAGACCTTTTCGTGACGGATTTCAGCATATTCTTACGAAAAAATTATAAAAGTTCCGTAGGAACGACCGAAATTGCAGCGTTGGAATTTATTCCAACGAGAAAATGAAATTACATCGTTGGAATTCATTCCAACGAAAAAAAATGAATACAAAAGCCGTTGATGAAAAATATCGTTGGAAAAGCCAATAAAAGAATAGAACAAAAAAAACAATGAAACCAACCCATTCCAATCATCTTGTTTCTGAGCTGAAACAACTCATTCAGGAAGCCAAAACCCAAGTAGCGGTTCAGGTAAATTCTGCAATGACGATGATGTATTGGCAAATAGGCAACAAAATCAATACAGAAATTTTAAAGGATCAAAGAGCAGAATACGGAAAGCAAATTGTAAAAAACGTTTCCGATGATTTGGTGGCAGAATTCGGAAACTCTTTTTCGGAGAAAAACTTGAGAAGAATGATGCGTTTTGCATTGATTTTCAGTGATGTACGAATTGTCGCACCACTGGTGCGACAATTGTCGTGGTCACATTTTCTTTATTTGATTCCGATTGAAGAGGGCTTGAAAAGACAATTTTATATAGAAATGTGTAAAATTGAGAATTGGAGTAAGCGTACTTTAAAAGAAAAAATAAACTCCCTCCTCTACGAAAGAACTGCCATCAGTAAAAAGCCCGATGAGGTTATTGAAAAAGATTTAGAAAAACTAAAAAAAGACAATCAGCTCTCTGTAGATTTGGTTTTTAGAGACCCTTATTTTTTAGATTTTTTGGAACTGAAAGATAATTTTTCTGAAAAAGATTTAGAGCAAGCAATTATTGTAGAATTGCAGAAATTTATATCAGAATTAGGAAATGACTTTGCTTTTTTGGGTCGCCAAAAAAGAATAATTATAGATAATAAAGACTATTATATAGATTTACTTTTTTATCACCGAAGACTAAAATCTCTGGTGGTTATTGATTTGAAATTAGGTGATTTTGAAGCATCTTTCAAAGGTCAAATGGAGTTATACCTTTCCTATCTTAATCGGTACGAAAGATTAGAAGATGAAAACTCACCAATTGGTTTAATTCTTTGTTCGGGCAAAAATTCCGAACATATTGAACTAATGAATTTGGAGCAAAGCAATATAAAAGTATCAGAATACCTCTTACTCTTGCCGGATAAATCGGTGCTTTTAGAAAAATTGCACCGCTCTATTGAAATTGCAAAACAAAAAATTGAATATCAATCCAACTTATAATCAGACAACTAATGTCCCAAAGTAAAAGAATTTTCGTAGAAAAAAAAGGAATTTTTGATGTAGAAAGTCCTAAAATTTTAAATGAAATCAAAGCTATTTTACCGAACATTCAATCGGTAAAAGTCTATAATGTTTATGATATTTTCGGCTTGAATGATGATGAATTTTCAAAAGTGGTCAACAACACTTTTGTGGATCCTGTGGTGGATATTTTGCACCACGAAAATCCTGCTAAAAATTTACATTTCGCAACCGAATTTTTACCGGGACAGTACGACCAAAGAGCAGATTCTGCACAACAATGTATCGCTTTACTCACTGGAAATGGAATCGGAACGATTACTGAAGGCAATAAAGAATCTTCAGAAAAAAGTACGGTAAGAAGCGGAAAATTAATAGAACTTTTAGGCGTTGATGATGTTGATTTGCCAAAAATCAAAAATCTGCTCATCAACAAAGTAGAATCTCAAGAAAAAAATCTTGAAATTTTAGAAATTCCTGCCGAAGAAACACCTGATAAAATTGTTACTTACGAGCAATTCAACGACTTTACGACTCAACAACTCAACGACTTCTACAACAATCACGGTTTCGCTTTTGGGTTTGATGATTTGCAGTTTATTCAAGACTATTTTAAATCCGAAAACAGAAATCCTACCGAAACCGAACTGAAAGTTTTAGACACGTATTGGAGCGACCATTGCAGGCATACTACTTTTGAAACAGAACTTTCTGATATTCAGTTTGAAGGAAAATTCAAGGAAACTTTAGATAAAATCTTCAACGATTATTTAGAAAAAAGAAAATTCTTGGGCAGAGAAGCAAAACCCATTTCTTTGATGGATTTGGCAACGGTTTGTGCAAGATACTTCCACAAAACAGGAAAGTTAGAAAACTTGGTGGTTTCAGACGAAATCAACGCTTGTACCATAGAAATAGAAGCCGAATTTGACGGCAAAAAAGAACCTTGGTATTTGCTTTTCAAAAATGAAACCCACAATCACCCTACGGAAATTGAACCTTTTGGCGGTGCTTCCACGTGTTTGGGCGGTGCAATTCGCGATCCTTTGTCAGGAAGAGCGTTCGTATTTCAGGCGATGCGTTTAACGGGTGCTGCTAATGTTTTGGAACCCATTTCTGAAACTTTACCGGGAAAATTACCACAAAGAACCATCACCAAACAAGCTGCAAACGGTTATTCTTCCTACGGAAACCAAATTGGTCTCGCTACCACTCACGTTTCTGAAATTTATGACGAAGGTTATAAAGCGAAACGTATGGAAGTCGGTTTCGTGGCAGGAGCTGTTCCAAAAACTTGGGTTCGCCGAGAAAAACCTGAAAATGGCGACATCGTAATTATTTTGGGTGGAGCAACGGGAAGAGATGGAGTTGGCGGTGCAACCGGAAGTTCTAAAGAACAAGACGAAACCTCTATTCATACACTTTCTACCGAGGTTCAGAAAGGAAACGCCGTGGAAGAACGAAAAATTCAGCGATTGTTTAGAAATCCTGAAGTAACGACTTTAATTAAAAAATCCAACGATTTTGGAGCAGGTGGAGTTTCTGTTGCGATTGGCGAAATTGCTGATTCTCTTGAAATTAACTTAGATATTTTGCCCTTAAAATATGAAGGTTTAAACGGAACGGAACTCGCGATTTCTGAATCTCAAGAAAGAATGGCGGTGGTAATTGAAGCCAAAGATAAAGAAAAATTTATCAAATTCTGCGAAGCAGAAAATATACAAGCCGTTGAAATTGCAAAAGTTACAGACAGCGGGCGACTGCAGATGTTCTGGAACGGACAAAAAATTGTGGATTTGAGCCGCGAATTTTTGGATACAAGTGGTGTAAGCAAAAAACAATCTGCTAAAATCTCTCATTTACAGGAAGTTGAATCTGAAAATATTGAATTTAATGAAGAAAATTTCCTGAAAATTTTAGCTGATAAAAATGTGGCTTCACAAAAAGGTTTGGTAGAAATGTTTGATTCTACTGTTGGTGCAACTACCGTGGCGTTGCCTTTTGGCGGAAAATATCAACTCACGGAAACCGAAGGAAGTGTACAGACTTTACCCATTCTGAATGCAGAAAATGTAGAAACGGTTTCTTACGCAAGTTGGGGATTTGATGCCGAAATTTCCAAGCAAAATTCTATGGTTGGTGCAAGTTTGGCGGTGGTAGAATCTGTGGCGAAAATCGTTGCAATGGGCGGGAATTTCAGAAATATTAGATTAAGTTTTCAAGAATATTTTGAAAAATTAGGAACAAATGCTGAAAAGTGGGGGAAACCTCTCGCTTCGCTTCTCGGAGCTTACGATGCACAAATGAACCTTGGTTTGGCTGCGATTGGCGGTAAAGATTCTATGAGCGGAACCTATCAAGATATCAACGTTCCTCCAACTTTAATTTCGTTTGCTTGTGCAGACGGAAAAAAATCAAACACGATTTCTCCGGAGTTCAAAAAAGCAGGAAATTTCATTTATCATTTTGAGCACAAATTTCAGGAAAACGGTCTACCGAATTATGAAAATTTAATTAAAATTTTTGAATGTATTCATACCGAAATTCAGAAGAAAAATATCGTTTCTGTAAAAACCATTAAAGATGGTGGAGTAGCAGTAGCAGTAGCAAAAATGTGTTTAGGAAACGGGCTTGGAGCTGAAATTACGGTGGATAATAGCTTGGTTTTAAACAAAAATATTGGAGGCTTTATTATAGAAAGTTCAGAAAAATTAAATAATAATTTACTTCAACTTATAGGAGAAATAAATAACTCTAATGTATTAAAATTAAATGATTTAGAATTTAGTATATCAAATTTACTTGAAGTATGGAATGGAACCTTTGAAAATCTATTTCCAACCAAAGAAAAAGAAAAAATCGTCATCAATTTTGATGAAAATCTGAACGGAACCGAGAAAAAGTCTATCAACATTATTTCTCATAAAATTGGAAGTCCAAGAGTTTTTGCTCCAATTTTCCCGGGAACCAATTGCGAATACGAAACGCAAAACGCTTTCAGAAAAGAAGGGGCAATGGTAGAAAGTTTGCCACTCAAAAATCTCAATCACAATTTACTTGATGAAAGCATCAATGCTTGGGTTGAAAAAATTAAACAGTCGCAAATTTTGGTATTTTCGGGAGGATTTTCTGCGGGAGATGAACCCGATGGTTCTGCGAAATTCATCGTGAATGTTTTGAAAAATCAAAAAATGAAAGACGCTGTCCACGAATTACTTTCAAGAGACGGAATGATTCTCGGGATTTGCAACGGTTTCCAAGCATTGGTAAAATCTGGATTGTTGCCTTACGGAGAAATCCGAGATTTGGACGGAAATTCACCAACTTTAGCACACAATGCCATCGGAAGACATATTTCGCAAATGGTTGATGTTAAGGTGATTAACGATGATTCGCCTTGGTTAAAAGGAATGAAAGGAGAAGTTTACACCATACCAATTTCTCACGGAGAAGGAAGATTTATGGCATCGGAAGAAGTTTTGAAAGAATTGTACAAAAAAGGTCAAATCGCTACGCAATATATTGATACAGAAGGCAATATAGCTCACGGAATGCCTTTCAATCCTAATAATTCATTATTCGGAATTGAAGGAATTACTTCAGAAAGTGGCAAAATTTTCGGAAGAATGGGCCACCCGGAACGTTTTGCGGAAGGTTTGTTCAAGAATATTCCAACGGCAAATTATCACAATATTTTTAGAAACGGTGTAGAATATTTTAAATAACTCTTCGACTTCGCTCAGAGTGACAAAATAATTGTTAAATAAAAAATCTAAATAAAATGCAAAAAGGAGAAATGCTTTATGAAGGCAAAGCAAAACAGGTTTTCGCAACAGAAAATCCGGAAGAAGTAATCGTAAGATTTAAAGATGATGCAACAGCTTTTAACGCTCAAAAACGTGGAAGTTTTGACTTAAAAGGTGAAATGAACAATGCTATTACCACGCTTATTTTTGAATATTTAAACGAGAAAGGGATTGAAACTCACTTCATAAAACACCTTAGTGAAAGAGAGCAATTGGTGAGAAAAGTGAGCATTATTCCTCTGGAAATGGTGGTGAGAAACTACGCTGCAGGAAGCATGGCACAAAGATTAGGCGTAGAAGAAGGCCTGAAATCTCCTGTTACTATTTTTGATATTTGCTACAAAAAAGATGAATTAGGAGATCCGCTTATCAATGATTATCACGCAATTTTCTTGGGTGCTGCTACCAAAGAAGAATTAGACGAAATGTACGCTTTGACTAATAAAATCAATGAATTACTAAAAGATTTGTTTGATAAAATGAACATTATTTTAGTAGATTTCAAAATTGAGTTAGGAAAAACTTCTGACGGGAAAATTATCTTGGCAGACGAAATCTCTCCGGATACTTGCAGACTTTGGGATAAAGATACGATGAAAAAGCTGGATAAAGACAGATTCAGAAGGGATTTAGGCGAGGTGACTGAAGCATATGTAGAAATATATGAGAGACTGAAAAAAGTTTTAGGGAAATAGTATTTGGTACTTGGTATTTGGTATTTAGTATTGGGTACTTGGTATTTAGTATTTAGTATTGGGTACTTTGATTTTATAAATATGCACAATTATAAAAAATTAAATGTTTGGATTGCTTCTATTTCTTTAGTAAAGAATGTCTATAAACTCACTAGAAAATTTCCTAAAGAAGAGTTGTATGTGCTTACTCAACAATTGAGAAGGGCTGTGATTTCTATACCTTCTAACATAGCAGAAGGAGCAGGTAGAAACTCTAATGCTCAATTCAAAAATTTTCTTCAAGTTTCTACCGGTTCTTGCTATGAAGTAGAAACACAACTGATTATCGCTAAAGAATTAGACTTTGTAATGAAAATGAATCATAATCTTCAAAAGACTTTATAATAATGGAATTAGAATTTCAAAATTTTTCTTCACTTTCAAAATATGCTTTTGAAAACCGTTACAACGATTTTCAAAATACCAATTACCAATTACCAACTACCAACTACCCATTTGACAAAATGGAAGAAGAATGCGGTATTTTCGGTTTGTATTCTGAAAATGATATTGATACGTTTTCTCTGTCACAATTTGGATTGTTTGCATTACAGCATCGTGGGCAAGAAGCCTGTGGTATTTCGGTTTTGGCTAAAGGAAAAATCCATTCTGTAAAAGATGAAGGTTTGGTTTTAGACGTATTCAAAGGAATTCGGGAACCGGAAACTTTTATGGGGAATTCGGTAATTGGGCATACGCGTTACACAACTGCAGGCGATAAAAAGAAGTACAATTATCAGCCATTTTTTGCGAAAAATGAGTACGACCAAATTATTCTTTCAATTGCTCACAACGGAAATTTAACCAATGCCAATGAACTGAAAGCAGAGTTAGAGGCAGAAGGTGTGGTTTTCAAAGCGACTTCTGATTCTGAAGTGATTTTGAGGTTAATTCAAAAAAATCTGGATTTAGGTTTACGTGCTGCCATAAAAGCAACTATGGAAAGAATTGAAGGTGCTTACTCTGTAGTGGGAATGACACGAAACAAATTTTTTGCATTTCGGGATTTTCATGGGATTCGTCCACTTATTTTAGGAGCTATAGATGAGAAAACTTTCGTTTGTGCATCGGAAAGTTGTGCCCTAGATGCGGTGGGAGCACAATATGTACGGGATATTTTGCCGGGAGAAATGGTGTATAGTGGCGAACATCACGAAGGATTGCAATCTTATATTGTAAAAGAAGACTGCGAGCGGAAAATTTGTGCCTTTGAATATATTTATTTTGCAAGGCCCGATTCTACTTTAGAAAACATCAATGTTCACGAGATTAGAGAGAAATCCGGCGAAAAAATTTGGGAACAAGCTCCTGTAGAAGCTGATTTAGTCATTGGTGTTCCGGACTCCGGTGTTCCAGCAGCTATTGGTTTCTCTAGAGTTTCGGGGATTCCTTTCCGTCCGGTTCTGATAAAGAACCGATATATTGGGCGTTCCTTCATTGTTCCTACACAGGAAATGCGAGAAAGGGTAGTAAACCTTAAACTGAACCCTATTGTTTCTGAAATTAAAGGAAAAAGAGTCGTAATCATAGATGATTCCATAGTTCGGGGGACGACCTCAAAGCGTTTGGTAAAGATTTTAAGGGATTGTGGTGTGAAGGAAATCCATTTCCGAAGCGTTTCTCCACCTATTATTGCCCCTTGTCATTTAGGAATTGATACGCCTAACAAGAACGATCTCATCTCTGCCAATATGAGTGTGGAAGAGCTCCGTAGTTATTTGGGAGTAGATACGTTGGAGTTTTTGAGTTTAGATAATTTGAAGCATATTCTGGGCTCCGAGAAGCATTGCTTTGGTTGTTTTACAGAGGAATATCCGGTAAGTTGACCAATTAATCAATATTATGCATCATTATATGATGAAAACTTAGATTTAATAGTCAAAAATAGTTGGTAAAATTCTTTGTAGATACGATTATTACAGATGATACAGAAAGTTTATTGAACTTTGTTTCAATAAACTTTTTTTATGGCTGAAAAATCAAAAAAATCATTTTTCGAATTATAACCGAATTTGTGCCGATAGTTTGATGCTAAATTTTGGGATTTTTCTGTGTCTGTCGCTATTGTTTTCTTCCAAATGTGTAAGTCTGTGGATAAAATCTACCCTTAGAAATCTAAAAATATTAGAAAATCCGTATCCCAATTCTATGTAAGGTTTTCCATTGAGGCTTCTGAGGTTATTTCTTTGTAAATCGAATTCGTTTCCTAAATCTCCGATAAGGTAATTGAACGTGAAATGATTTCTCCAATTCCATTTTTTTATCAAAGGCAGACTATTGGTTATTAAGCCTTCCAAATTCTGAGTGTACTGTAATGAAGCATATTTGTTGCTGGTAAATTCAAAGAAACGCATCATGTTAAAAGCGTATCTGTTGTAGAAAATAAACTCGTTTCCTAAGTGATTTTCCAGTAAAGGATAAGGGATTTTATTTGGAATAATGCCTGCCGTAAGCGAGTACTCTCCACGCCCCAAAATACCCATAGGAACTGTTTGCTGAATGTTGAGGTGGTATTTGTTATAATTAAAATCGCTGCCCAAAATATCTTTGAAACCATGGGTATACCGGAATGTAATGATAGGCGAATACACATTTTCTTTCAAATTAAGTTGTTTGTTGCCTTTGGTTTCTATGGTTTTTCTTCCGGGTTGCCATTTGGTTTCGAGAATGATTTCACTGGTTTTGAAGCTTTGCATTTCGTCTCTTCCATTTTTTACATAGGAAAAGTCGAATAAAGGTTGAAAACTTTCATGATTTAATGTAATTTTCTGAGTGAGAGAACTGAGCACATCGGTTTGAAAATATGCCTGATAACTATTTTGCCAGAACGGTCTGCGAAGCCTCATTCTACCATTTTTGGTAAAAGAATCGAAAATGTTGTTTTTTCTCATCGAAAAATCTTCGTATTGGAAAGCTACTTGCCCCAAATCGTGAGAAACCGAAATTCCCGCCTGAGTCCAAGGTTCGCGGGAAATAATATAATCTACTGTTGCTCCGTATTTGGGTTTTTGATCTTTAAAACCGTAGCTTACATAGCCTCCCAAAATCCATCTGTCGCTGAACTTAGGGTTGGTTTTAAAGCCTAATCTGAGCCTTAATCCTTCGTAATCATTATAACCTACGGTATAGAGAAAAGGTCCCAAACCTACTTTCCCCAGCTTGTAATAGCCATTGAGGAATAAATCAATAATATCCAAATAAGAACTTACGGAAGGCAAATTTTTAACCTCATGAATCATGGAATACATTTTCTTTTCGGCTACCGTAAGCGAGTCGTGTCTGTTGTGGTTCCAATAGGCTTCGTCACTTTTTTCAGCTTCTGGCAGTATCGTCATGGCTTTTTTGAAAATATCCTCATTTATTTTCTCATTTACCTTGATATTTCTACTGGAGGCATAGTATCTGAGCAAAACGCCTACACTTTCTTTTCCGGGTCTTGAGGTTTCTATAAAAACTCTTGTTTTGGAGGGAAGAGAAACGTTGTTATCGGGAAGTTCTATCATCTCCTGCTGAATCCTTAAATTGTTGATGAAGTTCAAATTGGCAGATTCGGTTACTTTGGCATCAATTCTCTCCAGCGAATAAGAACCATGAGCAATATACAAAGTCCCTAAAAAAGCTAAATCCGACGCTCTTTTGGGTTTATAATCTATCTGGTAAAAGCCTTTGCCGTCTATTTGCAAATCTCTGTTTACGAGCTCATAGTCGTATAATAATTTAAAATTATCATTAATAGGAGATAGAAAATCTTTTCCTAAAATGCGGATATAGTTGTTGTAAAAATTATACCGTATAAAGGTAGAACTTACCAATTGCGAAAACATGGTTCCATCTTCTATACCAACACCTTCTATTTTCGTTTTTTTAATGATTTCCGAAGTTTTGGAAGGATCTTTTTGGTAATAGTAATCGGATAGGTTTTCCGATACGAATATGGGCAAAATAGGTTTTCCGTTTTCTCCCGAAACCTCTTTGGCAGATTCCATTACTGTTTTCAGGTCTTTATAAATTCTACTTTTCTTAAACTTATCGCCCAAATTGTCCATAGAAATCTCCATTCTGCTGTAGCTTTCATAAGAATAGGAGTTCAGTTTCTCGGGATTGTTGAGGTGTTTCTTTGCCACTAATTTTTCTAAAATCTCAAAAGCAGGATTCTTATATTTTTTCTTTTTTTTGAGGATTACTTCTTCTATATCCTTTTGCTTTGCTATTTTTTCGACAGGGACAAGATGAAAATTGTATTCTTCGGTAAAGTTATCGCCCAAGAAAATACGCTTGGGCTGGAAACCTTCTTGCTCTATGACAATAGAATCGGGTCGGTTGATATAGGAAATTTTGTAAAATCCATCAAAGTTGGTATTGGCAAAAGTTTTTTCCTGATTGGGAAATATCAAATATATCTTGGTATAAGAAACAGGTTCTGTATTATGAGCATTGGTAACCTTGCCATATATGTACTTTTCCTGTGAGACCGCCAATGAGTATATACTTAGGATACCTATCAGAAAAAATTTTGTTAGATAATGCATAAAGGCATAAGTTAAATTGAATGAAGCAAAAGTATTAAAAAATACTTTATACAATCATTTTAAAATATGGTTGCCTGCTAAGACCTAGTAAAGTACTATCTATTTTAAGGAGCAATACAAACGTTTTCAAAATTGATTAAAATTATTCAAAAACAAAAATATTCAAAAACAAATAAAAATCGCTGTAAACGCATTGTTTACAGCGATTTATAAATATATTTCAATGCTAGTCAGCCTTCCCAAAAGAAAAAGAATGTTGAAAAACTAACCTCACACAGTGAAAAACCAACGCAAGTGGCAGTTTTTTTATTGCGGTTGTTGTTGGGTTACGCAATGAACCATTCCTCCATTTTCATATAAATTTCTTACATCAATTCCCACTACGGTTCTAGTTGGATACAGGGTTTGAATGATGCTGTTCGCAACGGCATCATTTGGGTCGTTGTAGTTGGGAACCAATACTTTATTATTGGCAATATAATAGTTGACATAAGAACCTTTATAGCCAAGATTTTTTCCATTTGTAGTTACTACATTGTTCTTTGTTAATGGCACTTTTAGGAATGTGTATGCCGTTCCGTTTTTGTTTTTGGCTGAATAAAGTTTATCAATATCCGATTGTTTTACATCAAAATCCAATAAATCGTCTTCGTTCATTGTTACGATGGTAGATGAGTTTCCGAATCGTGCAAATCCGTCAATGTGCTGGTCTGTAAGTTCAAGTCCCGCTTGTCCGTCAAGCCAAATAAAATGAGTTACACCCAAATATTTTCTGAAAATTTCTTCGGCTTTTGTCTGTGTCATTCCCGGATTTCTATTGTTGTTGAGTATTGAACTTTTGCACGCCATCAAGGTTCCGTTTCCGTCAATTTCTACGCTTCCTCCTTCATTTATCATTATGGAGTTAATGTCAACTAAGGTTTTACCGAGGTCTGACGCGATTTTTGAAGGAATTTGATTGCAGTTCGCAAAACCAATAGCAATTCCAGATTGGTCGTCTATTTTTTGACCCCAACCATTAAAACCCCAATCTTGAATAACCAGTTTTCCGTTTTTGTCTTTTACGAAAATAGGTCCGTTGTCTCTTACCCAAACATCATCTGTTTTATAGATTTTAAAATCTACATTATTTAAAGGGACATTTGCTGCATTTAGCAATCCTATAATTCTGTTTTTTTCCGTTTCGTTGTACGCAATAATGTGAACTTTTTCGCCCGAGACCAATTCTTTTGTCATGGAAACCCAAGTTTGGTCTAGTCCGTTTCTGTAGGCTGTTCCATACTGATATTGATGTGGCCATTGCAACCAAGTTCCTTCATGAGGTTCGCTTTCCTCCGGCATTGTGTAGAGAATTTGTGTTTCCATAGGGTTTTGTTGGTCGTCACTTTGGCAAGACGCACAAAAGGTTGATAAGGTCATAAGCAGTATAAATATCCTGTTCATCATTAATTATTTAAGATAGTTTGAAAAATGGAGATGATGATTCCAACGAAAGCAGAAGAAATTCCGATGATGAAAATGGTCAGTGTTTTTTGGTAATATTTTGCAGTGTTGTCTTTTGGAAAATTGTTATTTAGGATACGATAAAGAGCCACAATTAACAAAATTATGCTTGTAAATAAGCCAATACTTATAAAATAATCTGAAGTTTCTGTTTCTGTTACAGGTTCTGTTGCCCATTTTCCTGTAAAACCCAAAACAAAACCTAAAATTATTCCGATGGAAGTTACCATCGGTTGCCTGTAATTCTGAATATTTTCGTCCATATTATCTGTTGTTTTTTAAATCAATAATTGTATGTATACCTTGTTTTAAAATTAAGAAAAAAACTAAGAGTTTGTTTAGAGCCTGTTTAAATTTTATTAAATAATTTTTTTATGCACTTCCTTAATTTTTTTAATTTAAAATGAACTTTGTTTATTTATTTTTTTAACATTAAGGCATTCAGTTAGTTAAGGGGAAATTTAAGAAATCAATCAATTGATTTTGAGCGAAAAACATTAAGCTAAACTGCCTTAAATTATTAATGTTAACCTGAGTTCGGGATAAGAAAACTTATAAATAATTGAAAATAAACCAATAGCGTCCTAAATAAAAAAATAAGAAGGAATTAAAGTAACTCAAAGTATCTTTGAGGTTGTACAACAAAAAAACCTTCTTATGGATTCAAAATTAACATTATTTTCCCAAATCATTTCAA
>JAGOJI010000011.1 GCA_017995195.1 Cloacibacterium sp. | reverse complement strand
TTCTAAAAACCGATTAAAAAAAATCAAAAAAAAATAAATTTTCCAAATAAATAATGAAAATTTTATACTTATTTTCAATTATAGTTCTATTACATATTTTCATTAATTTTTTAGATTTATCTTTTATTAGAACAGATTCCAAAATCTTCGACTTCCTTTCCAAAGACTACCCAAGCCAAGTCGTGCAAAACTATATGGAAAGCCAGAAAAAATGGTGGTGGGTAAGTTATGCGGTAACACCTTTGCTTATTGGGATAAAAGTTTTGTTGATAGCATTTTGCCTTAATTTTATTAAACTTTTTGATTTAGCAGGATTAGAGAAAGTAAAGTTTTCAGACTTTCTCTTTATCGTTCTTTTGGCAGAGTTTATTTTCATCATTGCAGGTGCTTACAAGTTTATCAATTTCTATTGGCTGGAACCCGATTTTACTTTAGAAGACTTGCAAACTTACTATCCCATTTCCTTAATCAGTCTTCGGGAGCATATTTCTACGGAGAAATGGCTGGCTTATCCGTTGCAATTGGTTAATCTTTTTGAATTTTTTTATTGGGGATTTTTGGCTTGGGGAATTACAGAGTTATCAGACAACAAAGTGAAATTTTCCAAATCTTTCGGTTTGGTTACGCTTACTTACGGAGTTGGATTGCTTTTTTGGGTGGGTGTAGTTTGTTTCTTAATTCTTAATGCACAGTATTAAAAGCTCCGAAGGAGCGAAATATTGGTAGATAAGATAGTTTTGACATCTTGGTTTTGGTTTCGCACCTCTGGTGCTTCATTTCTAATATTTAAATTCTTGCTACCAATATTTCGTCGCTCCGCGACTTTATTCTTTTTTTTAAGTATGAAAAGTAAAAACACATTAAAAATACTTGCCGTCATTATTCCCGTTTTATTGATAGGAACGATGGTTTATCTCTTTTTCAATTTTCAAAAGAAAAAAGAAAAAATAGAAGGGTTGAAAAACATTCCCACATTCTCCGTAAAAGATATTAATGGAAATTCTGTAACCCAAAACGAAATTCCCAAGGGAAATAAAGTTTTGGTGTACTTCAATCCCGAATGCGAATATTGCCAAGCAGAAATGGAGGAACTTTCGCAGATAAATGAAAAACATAAAGACATTAACTGGATTATGTTCACCGATAAACCATTAGAAGAAATACGCCGGTTTGCAGGAAATTATAAACTGGACAAAGCCGAAAACATAAAATGGTGCAACGACCCGAAATCTGAAGTATACCTGAAGTTTGCAATGACAGGAATTCCTTATTTTCTCGGTTACAATTCTGAAAACAAGCTGGTTCATAGAAGTACGGGAGCAACAAAAATTGAAAAAGTTTTAACAGATTTCGAGAAGATGAAAGAATGAAAAATAGAAAATTTTTCAAACGCGTAACTGGCTCCCTCTCTTTTGGAGAGGGTCGGGGTGAGGATAAACTCATCCAAAAAACATTTTCGCTCCAAAAGGATTTAACGGATTGTGGGGTTGGTTGCATTCAATCTTTGGTACGTTATTACGGCGGAGATATTTCTTTAGAAACACTCCGAGAAAAAAGTGGTACCGCTAAAACAGGAACAACACTTTTAGGACTTTACCAATGTGCTAATGAAATAGGGTTTGAAGCTGAAGGTTGTGAAGCAAACACAAATGCTTTGATTGAACACGGAAAACCTGTAATTTTGCACGTTATCATTGATGAAAAATACGAACATTATGTGGTCTGTTTTTATAGAGATTCTTCTAAAAACAATCAATTTCTTATTGGATATCCTTCCAAAGGATTAGAATATTGGTCGAAAGAATATTTGGAAAAGGTTTGGAAGTCAAAAAGCTGCCTCACTTTAGAACCGAACAAAGACTTTATAAAAACTTCTGAAACTAATAAAGAAAAACTAAAATGGTTGAAAAACCTAATTAACGAAGATAGCGAAGCGGTTTATACCATTATTTTTTTAGGCGTTATTTTTACTTTGCTCGGAATGTCGATGTCCATTTTTTCACAAAAATTGATAGACGATATTTTGCCAAAACGGAAACTAAATATTCTAATGTTAAGTATTGGTTTTCTTGGTTTATTGCTTTTGGGGAGAGTTGGTATTCAAGCATTGCGAGAACTTTACATTATTAAACAAAGCAAGGCCTTTAATGTTAGGATAAATTTGAAATTTTACTCTTCTTTGCTTCATCTTCCCAAGATGTTTTTTGACACCCGAAAAGTTGGAGATTTTGTAGCAAGATTAAACGATACCCAAAGAATACAAAATGTTATTAAACTTTTAATCACCAATACTGCGACAGATATATTGAGTGTACTGACTTCTATTGGTTTTCTTTTTTATTATTCTTGGAAACTAGCATTGTTTTGTTTATTGGTTTCGCCTTTTATATTTTATTTGATTTTCAGATTCAATAAACGGATTATTGAATCCCAGCGTAATGTAATGCAGGCTTACAGCGGAAACGAAGCCAATTATATCGACAGCATAAGAGGAATTGATGTGGTAAAAGGATTTTCAAAACAGAGTCTTTTTCTTAAAAGGAACGAGGTTTTCTTTGAGAATTTCCAAAATAAAATATACGATTTAGGAAAACTGAATTTGAAGATTACACTTTATTCTGGGATAGCATTGGTTTTCATTTTGCTCGGAATTTTGAGTTTTTCTTCTTATGGAGTTGTAATTAATGATATAAAAGTTGGTGAATTAATGGCGATTATAGGGATTTCAAGTTCCTTATTATCTTCAATTACTAATTTGGCTTTGGCAAGTATCCCGATTCAAGAAGCAAGGGTTGCATTTGATAGAATGTTTGAATATTCTTCTTTGCCAAAAGAAAAATCAGATGGAGAAAATCTTACGGAACTAAATTCTGTTGAAATCAAAAATCTTGATTTCAGATTTAATGGAAGAAGCAGACTTTTAAACGACATTTCGTTAAGATTGGAGAAAGGAAAAATCGTTTGTCTTTTGGGAGAAAGCGGAAGTGGGAAAACTACACTTACAGAAATTTTGCAAAAAAAATTATTTCCCTGAAAACGGAAATATTTTAATAAACGAAAACATTGATTTACAAAATATTTCATTAGAGAATTGGCGAAACTATGTTAGTGTAGTTCCACAAAACATACAACTTTTTAATGGAAATGTTTTAGAAAACATTATTCTTGACGAGAAAATTGACGAACAAAAATTACAAAATATTATTTCTTTAGGATTTGATAAGTTTGTCAACTCTTTACCACAAGGTTTTATGACTTTGGTTGGTGAAGAAGGAATCAATTTATCTGGTGGACAAAAGCAATTGTTAGGATGGATGCGCGCTCTTTATCATCAACCAAAATTTTTGATTTTAGACGAACCGACTTCTTCGTTGGATTTGATGAATAGAAATTTTATTTATGACCTCATTCAAAAACTAAAGTCAGACGCAATAATATTCATTATCAGCCACCATTCCGAAGATGTGAGTAGGATTGCTGATGAAGTTTTTGTTTTGGAAAATACGCAAATTAGAGAATTCCTAATTACCTAATAAGTCTAATGTATATGTTTCTCGGCATGGTAAGAGCTTCTTACTAAAGGCGAGCTTTCTACATGTCTGAAACCAAGATTTTCGGCAAAAATTCTGTATTCTTCAAATTCTTCAAGTGGAATAAACCTTTTTACAGGTAAATGTTTTCGGGTGGGCTGAAGATATTGCCCTAAGGTAATAATGTCTACTTGAGCATTTCTAATTTCTTCGATTGCCTGAAAAACTTCTTCTTTTTCTTCTCCCAAGCCCAGCATAATTCCTGTTTTCGTTCGGCGTTGTCCGGCTTCTTTTAGATACCTTAAAACTTCTAAACTACGTTCGTATTTTGCTTGAATCCTCACCTCGCGAGTGAGTCGTTTTACGGTTTCCATATTGTGGGAAATAACTTCCGGAGCTACTTCAACCAATCGATCGATATGCTTAGTAATCCCTTGAAAATCAGGAATCAAAGTTTCCATAGTGGTTCCGGGAGATATTCTTCTCACAGCATTTACGGTTTCTGCCCATAAAATGGAACCCATGTCCTTCAAATCATCTCGATCTACTGATGTTAAAACAGCATGTTTTATTTTCATCAGTTTGATGGAGCGGGCTACTTTTTCGGGCTCGTCCCAGTTTACATCCAAAGGTTTGCCGGTTTTTACTCCGCAGAATCCACATGAACGGGTACATATATTACCTAAAATCATGAAAGTTGCTGTGCCTTCGCCCCAACACTCGCCCATATTGGGACACGAACCACTTTGGCAAATGGTGTTGAGTTTATATTTATCTACCAAGGTTCGCAGTTCGCGGTAGTTTTTTCCTGTAGGGAGTTTTACACGAATCCATTTAGGCTTGTTGGTAGTAGTATTGGTATTCAAAACTTCGTTACTCATCTTCTGAATCAATATTTTTTAATAGTTCTGCCAAAACTTTTTTGGCTCTCATTATTCTTACTTTCGTATTGGCAACCGAAAGATGAAGTTCTTCGGCAATTTCCTTGATGCTTTTTTCTTCGAAAAAACGTAATTCTATGATTTTTTGATAATTAACATCCATAGATGCTACTGTATTGATGATGCGTTGTTGCTCTTGTTGCGAAATCATAAGCTCCTCGGGAGATTTAGCAAAGTGGTGTTTCAGTTCTTGCAAATTTTCTGTAGGAGTTTCCTCTTCTTTGGCTTTTTTTCGCCAATGGTCTATAATGGTATTTTGTGCAATAGTTAACACCCAGGTTTTGAACTGAAAATTCTCATCGTACAGATCTAATTTTGCTAAAACTTTTGAGAAAACAGCTACCGTTAATTCATCTGCGATGGTATTGTCCCCTACTTTTTTGAGAATAAAACTGAACACATCTACCCAAAAATGATTAATCAGTTTGGTTTGAGCTTTTTGGTTTTTTTCTTTCGCTTCTTGTATTAGCGTTAACAAATCTTCTTTTTTCAAAGGAAAAACTTAATGAGCAAAGATAAGGAATTGAAAATTGTCTTACGATGGATTTTATAAAACACTATTTTGCGATATATTGGTGTTTTTCAATTAAAAAAAATCCGCCTCATAAAAATGAGACGGATTTTTTAATGTTTAAATGATTTTTTATTGCTTATCCCTAAGAGCTGCTTTAGCTTTTGCAGATGGCAAATAGATTTGGAATCCAACACCCAAATACAAGTTTCCGTTGAAATTCTTGTTTCCTCCTCCTGCAATTCCTTGGAATTTCAACAATCCTTCAAGACCTACGTTTCTTGTAACAAAGTAAGAATATCCTGCTCCTATTCCTAAATCTATCCCATTGGTAGAATTTCCTACGCTAGAGTTGTCTCCACCAAATCCTACTGTACCTTCTGCGAAAAATCTACCGTTGTTTAGTAAATTATCTACTTGCTTATCGCTGAAGTAATATCTGGTAAAAGCCCCAATAGTATAAGAAGTTTGGGTAGCACTTGTTCCTTCCGGACTTTGTACATTTAAACCTACCTGACCACCAATTGCCCAGTTGTCTTTAATAAAATACCCCAACTTAGGAGTTAAACTCATATCGAATCCATTGGTAAATTTCATGTTGGCAACGCTGGCACCTACCATCCAGTTTCCTTCTTGAATTTGAGCATTCGCTGTTCCGAATAATCCTGCAACTAACATAGTTGCTGCTAAAATAAATTTTTTCATAATGTTTAAAGTTTTATTTAGTTTGAAATATCTGCTATTGTTGATGCAAAGATGCTACAATAAAAACAAACTCTTTTTATAAGATTTTAAGTAATGCTTATATAATTTTAATACGATTAAAGGAAGTGCAGAAGCGTTGTTAGAGCTTGAAGCTCTAACAACGCTCACGCTCATAGAGTTAATTTTCTACGTATTCCTCAAAAGTTTTAAGAACAAAAGGAATATTCTGCTCTTTGGCTTTCATAGAAATTTTGGCACCGTATTTTGTTTTCAACTCTTTGAATTGTTTCATAGATTCACCGAATGTAGATTTAATAGCTTCTAAATTTTCCAACTGGGCATTGGTTGGAGCATTAAAACTGGAAGCGATGGTAGAATACAAATCTGCTAATTTTTCTCTCAGTTGTGGCTCAGATGAACCTACATAATTATCTCCTTTAGTGATAACCAATTTTTCTTTTAGAGTTTGAAAAGCTGTTTTTACTTTTGAAGCCTCTTTTGCATAAGATTTATCTTTTTCGATGAGCAAATCCAAAACTTTTGTAGTCTCATCTATTTCGTAAACAGTATAAGCCAATTGTTCGGATAAACCAAATAATTCTTTAGAGGTTTCTGCCTGCTTTTGTCTTTCAGCTTTTGTTATAGGGCTTTTAGGATCGTTTTGCACGACAAAAGTTTGGGTATAGGTATCTTTTCCTTTGGTAAGTACTGCTTTGTAAGTGCCTTCCTGTACACGGGGAGAAGTGAAACCTCCGAATGCGAAAGTTTTACCTGTAGCTACTTTAGGTGGTTTGGTAAAGAAATTCCAGGTTACAACATTGATTCCCTTTTGTTTTCCTGGAGTAAGAGAGGTTATTTTCTTGCCATTCATATCCTGAATTTCCAAATCCATTTTGCCTAAACTGTGTCTTTTTTTAAGATAATATACCAATTGTGCACTTGTGGAAGGATTGTCTCCTACAAATTCTAATTCACTTGCTGTACTTCCAAAACTTGATTTTTCTTCTATAATAGCCGGTTTTGTTTCAAAAAAATGAAGATCTTTTGATAAAATTTCGGGTTTTATTTGTCGCAAAACAGAGATGTCATCTAAGATAATAACTCCTCTACCGTGAGTTGCCATTACTAAATCATTTGTTTTGGGATGCAAATCGATATAGTGGACTGCTACATTGGGCATTTTGTTGGTAAAGTGAGACCAATTGGCTCCTCCATCAATGGTAATATATAAGCCTTTTTCCGTTCCTAAAAACAATAGGTTTTCATTAACATAATCTTCCTGTATATTTCTGGCGAAACCTTCAATATCCGGTGTTGTAATTGATTTCCATGTTTTTCCATAGTCGGTGGTTTTGTATACGTACGGAGTATAATCGTTGGTGGTATGCCCTTCAAAAACAGCATAGGCAATTCCTTCCCCAAAATTACTCGCTTCTATGTGGTAACACCATGTGTTTTTGGGCAAATTAGGAATATTGGCAGTAACGTTTGCCCATGTTTTACCTCCATCTCGTGTAATTTGTACATTTCCGTCATCTGTTCCTACCCAGATTAGTTTTTCATTTTTCGGAGACTCGGCAATGCTAAAAATGGTACAATGGTTTTCTGCTCCCGAATTGTCTTTGGATAGACCTCCGGAGTTTTCTTGGTTCATTTTAGTTTTATCATTGGTGGTTAAATCCGGGGAGATTTTAACCCATGTTTTTCCCATATCTTCGGATTTGTGCAAGAATTGACTTCCTACATACAATCGATCGGGTTGTGCTTTGCTGATCTGTATGGGAGTGTTCCAGTTGAATCTTAGTTTAGGATCTCCTTTTGCCGGAAGCGGCTGTACAGTAACCAACTCTTTGGTGTCTAAGTTATATCTCCAAATATTTTCGGCACCTTGCATTTCACTGTAAACTATATTTTTTGAGGGATGTTTCAGTACCCTAAAACCATCACCGTATCCTATAGAGTTCCAATCTCTTGCTTCTATACCGCCATCGCTTTTTGTAGGACCGTACCAAGAACCATTGTCCTGAAGCCCTCCGTATACGTTGTAGGGCTCTTTATCATCTAAACTGATATGATAAAACTGCGAAACGGGTAGGTTTTTTACTTGTTCCATGGTTGTTCCACCATCCCAACTTCTGTATACACCACCATCGGTTCCTGCAAACATTCTGTTGCTATCGTGAATATCAAAGGTAACATCGTGAATATCGGCATGCATAGGTCCTAAATTTTTGAAAGTTTTACCACCATCTCTACTCAAAGAGCCATACAATCCTCCTTTGACTACAATATCCGGATTTTTGGGGTCGACTACAATTCTTGAAAAATAAAAAGGTCTTACCACCAAGCCAAAATCACTATTAAGAAGTTTCCATGAGTTACCGGCATCTTCGGATTTATACAAACCATTGGTTTCTGCTTTTTCGGTTTCCAATACCGAATAGAGAATGTGCGGTGCAGATGGTGCCACAGCAATAGCAATTCTTCCTAATTTGCCTTTGGGAAAACCATTGTGGATCTTATTCCAAGTTTTGCCACCATCTGTCGATTTGTATAGAGCAGATTTTTCTCCTCCGGAACTGAACGACCAACCGGTTCTTCTAAATTCCCAAAAACTGGCATACATAGTATTAGGGTTTTTAGTATCCATTACTAAATCCGAACAGCCGGTTTTGTTATCCACAAACAAAATTTTTTGCCATGTTTTACCACCGTCAGACGTTTTATAAATTCCTCTTTCGTCACTATCTCCCCATAGTGCTCCCAATACGCCTACCCAAACCTCTTCGCTGTTGTTAGGATTTATAACGATAGAGCTTATTCTGTCGGATTTGGCTAATCCCATGTTTTTCCAAGTTTGTCCACCATCGGTAGATTTGTAGATACCATCACCATAAGAAACACTATTTCTGGTCCATGTTTCACCTGTTCCCACCCAGATGTTTTGATCAGGTTTTGATGGATCTATGGCAACGCATCCTATAGATTGGATATGTTCATCAAAAATCGGAGAAAAGGAAGCTCCACCATCTATAGATTTCCATACACCACCACCTGCAGTAGCAGTATACATTATTTTATTATTCTTTGGGTGCATTTCCAGATCGGTAATTCTACCACTCATCAATGCAGGACCAATATGTCTTGCTGTAATATCACCGAAAAGTTCCTTCCCTTTTAGAACTATATTCTCTTGAGCTTGTGTAGAAACCACCGCCCAAAGGAATAGGTTTACTGTAAAAAGTTTAAATTTCTTCATGGATTTTAAGATGTTTATGATTATCCTTTTCTTAGCAATCAATATTTAAGTTAGAAAAAGCCTTAGCATTTAATCAATATTGAACTCTGTTTTGTAATTAAGGATATTTGTTTTTAATGTAAAAACTGAGATAGGAGCTTCTTTTTAAAACAAATTTGCCAAAGCGATTACACTTTGACAAATTTGCTTATCAATAATTTAGATGATAATTAAAAACTACCCATCTCATGGTTAAGTTATTGTGCAGGAAAGGCAAATGCTTTCTCGTCTACAGTAGGATTAAGAGTGATTTTTTTCACTTTCATTTCTTGTCCGCCCATGCTTATGGAGAACGGAAAATAGATGCCCTCTACTTCTTGATAGTCACTCATTTTCGATTCAGTTTTTTTTCCTTTCATAGGACCGGATTTAATTTCTGATTCTGAAAGAATGGGCAAATTGTTTTCGGTGTCCAGATAATAATAGGAAATATCATCGGTAGAAACTCCGTTTACTTTAACGGGCTTTTTCGTTAATTTGAGTTTATAGCATTCGGTACCTTCTTTTGTTTCTTTTCCTACATATTCTACTTTATAGCCTTTGGACTGATAGTCTAAAAAAGGATCCGGAAAATCTTGAGCAGAATTTTTAGTGTTTTCAGTCGTTTCGGCATCTGCTTTTTCTGCTTTCATGGTCATGAAATTAGTAGTCCACACATCTTTACCATCAAAAGCCATTTGGGTAATATCCTTTCCTTGAAAATTAAGTTTTACCAACATTTTGCCTCCGTTCATTTGAGTAACTTCTACAGGAAGTTCCATTCCCTGCATTTTTGCAGTAAGTTCCATCTTTACACCTTTCAGAGCTCGGAGCTTATCGGCTCCTCCTATGGTTGTAAAATATTTACTAAGAATTTCATCGGCTGTTTGTGCATAAGCTGTAACGGAGGTTAAAGCCAGTATTCCGATAGCAAGAATTGATTTTAATTTTTTCATAGTTGTACAGTTGAGTTAAGTTTATTTTTATGAATGAGTATCAAAGGTATATATATTGTTACAAAATTGATAGATTTTTTAGAGTAAAAGTGTTGTCAGAGCTTAGAGCTCTCACAACGCTCCATTCACGCCTTAAAAACTTGCTCTTACCTGCATACTTCCAATATGTATCGTTCTTTCGCCCGAGTTTCTCCCTTCATAGTTGATGTTGAGTTGAAGAAAAGAGTTGATTTGCCGTTGCAACAAGATATTCCACACTTGGTTTTTGCCTGCTTTCAGTCCTTCTAACATTTGGTTACCCACCACACTAAAACTATTGCCCACAAACCGATTATTAATCACCGAGAAATTTCCTCTTACCGAGGTATTTTTGTTTTCCCATTGCAGGGTGCCGGTAATTTCTATGGTATTTAGGAGTTCTTCGCCATCTCGTCTTTTTTTGTGTTTGTAAGCACCCCAAAGTTCGCTCTGTAGTTTTTCATTAATTTTATAAACAATTTTAGGCTTCGACTCCCACTCTTCAATTTTAAAATTTCGGTTTTGGAATAATTGCGATGAATTTTCTATAGATTGGAGGCTGTTTTCCCAATCTGTACGAAGGTTTTCGCTGAACCCATATCCTATATTGAGAATATGCGATTTCAACCATCGGTTTTCTTGGCTAAAATTAGCATTGATGAGGTTTTGATTATTAAGCCATTGGTATCTTCCGTTCCAGCCAGATGTAGGCGTAGAACTGAACTGTGCAGATGCCAAAATATTTTGGTTTTTCAACATCTGATTTTCTTCTGTTTTGAAAGGATTAAGTATCAGTGCTTTATCTTTTTTCAAATAAGAGTTTTGAGAAAGTAAAGAAAGGTTAAAATTCCACCGTTTCAAAAATTTGTCATCGGAATTTAGGATAGATGACGGATAAATAGACAGATTCAACTGCATTTTATTTTTATTGGAAGGGAGATATTTTACAGTATTGGTATATACCCTTATGTATTTTGCCAAATCGCTGTACTCTGCGATTTCAAATTCATCTAACTGCTGAATACCATCGTTGTTATAATCCGTCCATCGGTAGATGCCTTGTCCGTCGGTTACTTTAAGGTACTGAAATTCCCTTTGAGCTTCTTGCCCGTTTCCGAGTTCATAGGAAGCCTGTAACTTTAATCCGTTTTTTAGAAAATGCTGAAGATATTGTATGTTCCCCAACACAAAATCCTGATTTTGACTAGCTATCACTTGGTTTTGATTAAAAAACTTTCGGTAATGTACCAAGGTACTAAGATTGGTATTTTCCGTCTTTATCAGGTGGCTTTCCGCCATGATTCCGAGGATTTGGTTCATGTTTTCGAGACGGTTGCTTCGGACGCTGTCGTTATCTCTCATGTAGATTTTACCTAAGAAGCGAGTTCGGGAACTGTCGCCTATTTTCTTTTGCAAGAAAATTTCTTTCCAGCTAAAGCTCGTTGCATCAAGCGTTTGCGTTGAGTTTAGGTTTTTCACATTGTGTTCCATGCTTCCTCCTATTCCCCAACTTCCTTTTTTACCTAAATATTCGGAGAGAATGCCTCCTCTTACAAATCGGGTATTTTGAACATTTGATTGGGTATTGAGATAAGAAAAATTCCCTTTGGTATCTATTTTTCCTTTTTTTATGCCAAAGTCCACATCATTTTTAATGCCTTTGTAGTAAGATTGTTCATCAAGGAGATTAATTCTGTAATCCAGAAAAGCATATTGTGACCATTGGTTGTTGAAACTAAAAATAAAACGATTTTGTGTAATTTTATTGAACTCGTTTGTTCGATTAAAATCCCTCGAAAATTCTACCGAATTGATGCGGTCGAGAATATGAAAATTTTTATCAATTCTTTGAAATTCGATCTGTGTAATACCTGTCCAGCTATTTTTGGTAAATGTTTTGTTCCCCCATACTCTTCCTGCATAGCCTGTATTTTGCTCGTTATCTTTACTCGAAAAAAGATTAACGTCTCGGTTGCTCAACGAGAAATCAACACCTATTTTACCTTTTCCCCAATCGTATTCAGCAGCGGTGGTGAATACTTGAGATTTTTCGGGGGCAGCTAATTTTTTAACAGCTTTGTAGTCGCCAAGATTGCTACCTATGTATTCAAAGACTCTGCCATTATTAGTGGTTTGCTTTAATCTGTAATCTCCTTTTCCTTGCCCGAAATATGTAAAAGCAACTTGATAGAGCGTTTCACCGGGGTTGGTAGAAAACTCATAGAAAGTTTCGTTTGTATTTTGTACCATACGGTACAATACTTTATTCACACTATATTCCGAAACCACTCCAGATGGAGCGTACATGAGATTGGGGTCGCTTCCTGCTTGTGCCAAAACCTGTTTTTCGGTATCGGAAAAACTCAGAGAGAGAGGTGCATTTTTGTTGTCGTTTTCCAAAAAAGCATCAAAGGAAATCTTAAATTTTTCCCGTTCGTGTTTTAGGCTTCCTGTTACCAAAAAACGGGTGTAGTTTCTGTTGGTATAGTTATAAGAAATAGTGATAAAGTTCTGTTTGAATATGGGGCGGTGCGATGTGAAACTTATTTCCCCTGTATTGTAGTTGATGGTATAGTCTCTATCCTCGCCTCGTTTCATAAGGATACCATCTATATAAACCTGCTCCGAACCTGCCAATACCACAATAAAGGTTTCGCCATTTACTCCAAACAAGCGGTAAGGTCCTTGATTACCTTCTGTAGCTTGAAACCTCATTCGGTGAAATTCGCTTCGGGCAATTCCGGCAGAGACCATAGTTTGGGTTTTATTTCCGTTTCTTTCCCAACCGGTTATAAATTGAAGTCCCATACTTTGTCTTTGGTATTTCCCGAAAACGCTGTAATCATCTGCCAAATCCAAATATCCGGCATTTAGGATACTCTTTTTTTTGATATTGAGTTGCAGGTGAATCTTATCGAACTCACGGATGGTTTGGGTGTATCCATCGGCTTGAAAAGGCAAGTTGGTATCCGAAATAGTAGCAATAATTCCAACATCAGGGCTTAGATTTCCCGAAATTTGCATATTCATAGAAGATTGTACCGACTGACCTTGGTTGTTCCCAAAAGTAATTCCTCTTATAATAGAACCTTTGGAATTGAGATTTCCCAAAATATTCGATTTCGAATGGTGCTTCACAAGTACTGCCTCATCGTAAATAATTTTGTTCTGTTTTTTAACAAAATCCAAGGTGTCTTTAGTAAAAAAATCCCGATTGATTTTAGCCGAAACAATGCTGTCTTTTTTGGTAGAATCCTTTTCTACGTTAGGATTTTTCCATGTAAATATCTGGGCATTAGAGAAACTAATACCTATAATCGTCCATAAGAGAGTAAATATTTTTTTCAGCAAAATCTTCTCGAAAAACCTTTAACAAAGGTAAATAAAATCATGAGGTTATTGAGATGATATAGATAACGAAAATTTAACATAGAAAAGTACATTACACCGTTTTTATTTCCTAATTTCGTTTCATAAGCTAAAAGCATATGCCATGAAAGTATTTTACTCTCTAATCCTATGTGGAACGGTATTCTTCAATTCACTCGCCCAGACTACCGTTCTATCGGAAGATTTTGCTTCCATTACAGCAGGAAACAACACCAGTACAAGTGGAGCCAATGCCCAATGGGCGGGCAATATTAATTTTCCTACGGTATTGTCTGCTTATGCTGCAGGCGGAGCAGTTAAAATAGGAACATCTTCCGCCAAAGGTTCCATTACTTCCAAAAACCTTGACCTCTCAACAGATGGAGGCAATGTAAAAATTACATTCGATGTAAAAGGGTGGACCAATGTTGAGGGCGATATTGTGGTAAAAGTAACCAATCTTACCAACCAAACCATTTCTTATACCGCCACAATGGTAAATTCATTCGAGACCAAAACGCTGGTGTTTACAGGAGGGCAACCCAACTCTACGGTTACTTTTGAAACAACAGCCAAGAGAGCTTATCTGGATAACATCAAAATAGAAACCAACCCAACTTTGGGGATTCATGACGCCTTGTATCCTAAAGAAAACTTTTATCTGAAAAATACGGTAGTAGAAAACCTACTTTATTTTCATACGCAAAGTAAAGTTTTGGTAAAAATTATTAACATGAACGGGCAGTGCGTAAAATCCACCGTTGTTTCTCCGGAAAATCTCTATATAGATGTATCATTGCTACCGAAAGGAAACTATATTGTATTAATGGAACAAAATGCTATACATATTTCTCAAAAATTCTTCAAAAAATAAGCAATTGAACCCGTAGTTAAATTTAAATTCAATTGGGTATAATTTACCCGTAATCTTTGACTGAAAATGGCTTCTACATTCTTGTGGATAAATTATTTTGAAAAAAGTATTTATTGGCACGAAATTTATTATTAAATTTGAGTGATTTTAAAAAGAATCATTAAATATTTAAATCAATCAGACTATGAAAAAAACAATCAAAATGGCTGCTTTAGCATTGATGGTATCAATGGCAGCAGTTTCTTGTAAAAAGAAACCAAACGATGCTGAACTTACTACTAAGGCTACTACGGCAGTTGCCGCGTATCCTGGTGTAAAAGTTACGGTAAAAGAAGGGCAAGCTCATTTGGAAGGTGCTTTTGCCGATGAGGCTTCTAAACAAGCAGCTATAGATGCTCTTAAAAAAGTAGAAGGAGTAAAAGATGTACACGATATGGCTACAGTAGCAGCTCCGGTAGTTACAGCTACAGCCGTAGATCCTGCAGTAACCAAAAAAGTAACAGACGCTCTTAAAGATTTTCCGGGTGTAAAAGCTGAAGTGGTTAACGGAACCCTTACTCTTACAGGGAATGCTTCTCCTGAGCAGGCAAGAAAAATCAAAATGTCTATAGACGCTTTGAAAATTGGAAAATACGATAACAAACTTACAGTAAAATAATTCTAAAGATGTCATTACAAGAAAAATACGCAAGCGTAATTTCCGCAGCACAGTCTGCAGGAATTGCAAATTTACGAGTTCAGGAGCAAGACGGTGTTCTCTATGTATCGGGTACTACTTCAAGCAATGCGGGTAAAGACGCTGTTTGGAATGCATTGGGTGCTATAGATTCTACCTATTCGGCTTCAGATATCAATATAGATGTTCAGGTAGCTGGTTTGGCGGCAGGTGCAAGTCTTACCGTAGCAACAGAAGATAGCAATCTTAACATCAGACAAGAGCCTTCTACCGAAGGAGCTATTGTAGGTAAAGCAGCTAAAGGCGAATCGGTAACTTTAGTGGAACAAACTTCTGCGGATTGGTGGAAAATTAAGACTGCCAACGGAGAAGAAGGATATGCTTATGCAAGATATTTGAGAGCTTAATTCTCATATCGATATACTTTGATATTGAAGACCGCAACTTTGCGGTCTTTTTTTTGGTATTGCCTATATTGAGCAAATCCATAAAATTTTTATCGGAGGATTTCACAAAACCATTATATTTGCAATAGTCAAGTCTAAATTCATAAAAATTTATCAATGAATTCAAAATTTATCAATATCTTTCTTTTTATTATTATTTCTATAGGCGTTGTTGTTCATGCAATTAATTTTTTTTCGCCGATACCTAAAGAAGTTTTTTCCTTTAGTCATATTTTTGTCGGAGTTGCCTTGCTTATCCATGCCATAAAAAGAAAAGGATTAACAACTTGGATCTTGGTAAGTATGGTTTTGGGAATCATTATCGGAGTAGAGTTTCCGGGTGTTGCATTATCTCTTCAGCCTTTGAGCAGCGGCTTCATTAGATTAGTAAAAACCATTGTAGGACCTATTTTATTTGCAACTTTGGTATACGGAATTGCAGGACATTCTGACCTAAAACAAGTAGGGAGAATGGCTTGGAAATCCCTGCTCTATTTTTATACAGCAACTACTATTGCTTTATTTATCGGTCTTGCAGCCATTAACATTTCTAAGGCTGGTGTAGGGATTGATGTGAGTAAAATTCCACATCACGAACTGCCCAAAACTTCGGTAGTGAAAGAAAATGACCTAAAAGCATTAGAAAATATTCCCGATGGCTACCACTGGCTCTACAAAACTATGTCGTTTTTTAGAGATATTTTTCCTGAAAACCTCATCAAATCCATCTACGAGAATCAGGTTTTACAGATTGTTATTTTTGCAGTAGTATTCGGGATTGGCTTGGCAATGGTAGACGAAAAAAAGAAAAAGCCCATGGTTGATTTTGTTGAAAGTTTGGCAGAAACCATGTTCAAATACACCAATATTATCATGTACTTCGCCCCAATAGGTGTGGGAGCTGCCATGGCATATACGGTAGGACACATGGGAATAGATATCCTGAAATACCTTTTCATGCTTTTAATCACGCTTTATTGTGCCTTAATCGCTTTTATATTATTGGTTTTAGCACCCATTGCTCTGTACTTAAAAATCCCCATCAGGAAGTTTATAGAAGCCATAAAAGAACCCGTTTCTATTGCTTTTGCAACCACCAGCTCAGATGCTGCATTACCAAAGGTAATGAGCAATATGGAGGCTTTTGGTGTTCCGAGAAAAATCGTTTCTTTTGTAGTTCCTACCGGCTATAGTTTTAATTTAGACGGAACTACTTTGTATCTTTCATTAGCCTCTATTTTTGTAGCTCAGGCTGCCGGAATGGATTTATCTATTGGGCAGCAACTCATTATTTGCTTAACCCTTATGATTACCAGCAAAGGTGTTGCCGCTATTCCCAGAGCATCTTTAATCATTTTAATTGCTACGGCGGATCAATTTGGTTTGCCTATCGTTATTATTTCTGCCATTTTAGGCATAGATGAGCTGATGGATATGGGTAGAACATCTGTAAACGTTATAGGAAACTGTTTGGCATCTGTAGTTATTGCCAAATGGGAAGGTGAGTTTGACCAAGAAAAGGCCGAAAACTATGGCAACTCTATAACAACAGATTAATTTTTTTGATACTTTGTGAACTTCATTCACAAATCTTGAGTGTGGTGCTTGGCATTTGAGTCTCAAAATAACCCTCAATAACACATCAACCTTACGAATTATTTTCCGTAAGGTTGATTATTTTTGAAATATTTGTTTGTTATCCCAATACGGCTACCATATCCGCATAGCCACCACCGTTATACAAATCTTCTAAACCGTTTTGCTGAAGAAAAGCAATAGCTTGCCCCGAACGATTTCCTGAACGGCAATAAACAATTTTAGCTCCGTCCATATCTTTAATCTCTTGTATTCTATCGGGAACTTCTCCCAATGGGATGTTGGTTGCTCCATCGATAGCTCCGTCCATCATCAGTTCCATAGGTTCACGAACGTCTATTAAATGATATTTTCCTGATTGTAAAACTTCCTGAATTGTCATAATTTTATACTTATTTAAATTAAATGGTTGAATATAATTCTTTGTAAACTGTAAAAGTGTTTTTTTATTTAGAAACAAAAATATAAAAAATACTACCTTCGCAATGTAATTTATGTTACAAAACACAAAAAAATATTCTGAGATTATTCACTCGAAAGCCAAGAAATTTGGCTTTCAGTCTTGTGGTATTTCTAAGGCTGATTTTTTGGAAGAAGAAGCTCCAAACTTCGAAAAGTGGCTTCGAAACGGCTTCCATGGAGCCATGCAGTACATGGAAAATTATTTCGATAAAAGGCTAGATCCAAGGCTTTTGGTGGAAGGTGCTGTTTCTGTAATTTCTCTTTCGTATAATTATTTCCCAAGAAAAATACTGCAACAAGAGGATAATTTTAAAATCTCAAAATACGCTTACGGAGAAGATTACCACGAAGTAATTAAAGAAATCCTAAGAGCAATGGTAGCGGAACTACAAGCAGAGATAGGCACATTTGGTTTTAGAGTTTTTGTAGATTCTGCTCCTGTATTAGAAAGAGCTTGGGCAAAAAAATCAGGCATAGGCTGGGTAGGGAAAAATGCCAACTTAATTACCAAAAAGCAAGGTTCTTTCTTTTTTTTAGCCGAAATTATCTGTGATTTGGATTTAGAATATGATGCTCCTACTACCGACCACTGCGGACAATGCCGAAAGTGTATAGATGCTTGCCCTACCCAAGCCATTGTAAACGAAAAAATTATAGACGGAAGCAAGTGTATTTCTTATGCCACCATAGAACTGAAAAACGAAATCCCGTCTTATTTCAACAATAAAATGGAAGATTGGATGTTCGGGTGCGACATCTGCCAAGATGTTTGTCCTTGGAATCGTTTCTCGGCACCGCACCGTCAAAGCAAATTTTACCCTAACGAAAGTCTTCAAAATTTTAAAAAAGCAGAGTGGAAAGAGCTTACTCAGGAGTTATTCTCCGAAATATTTAGAAAATCCGCCGTAAAAAGAACCAAATATTCAGGGCTTATGAGAAATATCAAACTACTGGAAAACAATGATTTGTAAATTATATTTTATTTTTACAACTCCTTTTCTTAAGGTTTACAAATTTTTGACACCTCCATCGGTTACTTTTACCCAAAATTTAAAATCATGAAGATTCATCTTATTCGATTAGTAAAATTAATTGGTGGAATTTTGGGTGTAGTTTTACTGTATTTATTATGCAGTTTTTTTATTCCAATGATTGAAACTCCGGAAGAACAAACCAGTACACCCAAGAATATAGAAACCTATATCCTTACCAATGGTGTACATACCGACTTAGTAATGCCCATAAAAACTCACCTGATAGATTGGAGCCAAAAAATTCCCTTCGAAAATACCGTATCTCAAAGAACTGACTTTCGGTATATTGCTTTTGGTTGGGGTGACAAGGGTTTTTATTTGGACACGCCAACTTGGGCAGATTTAAAATTTTCTACCGCCTTCAAAGCAGCTTTCTGGCTCGGCGAAAGTGCCATACATGCTACGTATTACGAAAAAATGACTTTGGGCGAAGATTGCCGAAAAGTAATGTTGACCGAAGAGCAGTATTCCAGATTAATTCGGTTTATAGATCGCTCTTTCGATAAAGATGCCAAAGGAAACTATATCCTCATAAAAACCAATGCGGTATATGGCAAAAATGATGCGTTTTATGAAGCCGGCGGCAGCTATAGCTTTCTACACACCTGCAATACTTGGACGAATAACGGACTAAAAACAGCAGGACAAAAGGCTGCATTTTGGACTCCTACCGATACAGGAATTTTTCGGCATTATAAATAGAATGCTTTATGAAAATCGACTCTCTATAGGCTTCTAAAATCTTGGTGGAGGTGCCGGTATCTGCTTTTTTCGCTCCGTACTTTTCATTTTCCATGATAAATGGCTAATTTTGCAGTTTCAATTTCACACATGAAACAATATTCTGCCAAACGAAGCATTCAGATTTTAGGTCACATTTTGAAAGAATACGACATTACCAAAATGGTTATTTCTCCGGGATCCCGAAATGCTCCATTGGCAATACACTTTTCCGAGTTAGATGAGTTTCATTGTTACAGCATTGTCGACGAAAGATCTGCCGGTTTCGTAGGAATGGGTATGGCTCAGAGTATCAAAAAACCTGTTGCTTTGTGCTGTACAAGCGGATCGGCATCGGTAAATTATTATCCGGCAATTGTTGAGGCTTTTTATCAAAATATCCCGTTACTTGTCCTTACGGCAGACAGACCTTCGGATTTTGTAGATATTTTTGATGGACAAACCATCAGGCAAAAAAACTTGTTCGAAAAACATTCTTATGGAGATTTTCATCTTTTAGAAGATGACCGAGAAGATGCCGAAGAGGAAAACTTCAAACTCATAAAACAAGCCGTGGAATTGTGTATTGAAAAACAAGGTCCGGTACACATCAACATTCCACTTAAAGAGCCTTTGTATGAGTTGGTATCCGAACTGCCTGTAATGCAGCCTATAGAAAAAATCTACAATAAAAAAACAGAAGAGATCCCATCTGCTCTTACTGCTGACTGGAATACCTCCAAAAAAATCCTTATTCTTACAGGAACTTTGGATCCTAACCCTGAGTTAGAAGCTCTGCTTTCTCAATTGGTTAAAAATCATTCGGTGGTGGTACTTACGGAGGTTAATTCCAATCTTCACCATGAGAAGTTTTTTGGTCATATCGATCGTTATTTGTATAATTTTTCACAAGAAGATTTTAAGAAATACGCTCCGGATTTGTTGATTACCGTAGGGCAAAATGTAGTTTCCAAAAAGGTAAAAGAATTTTTAAGAAAAGCCCAGCCAACCAGTCATTGGCATATAGACAGCCATTGGCACCCCGACACCTATTTTTCGTTGACTCAAAAAATAGAAATGAAGCCGGAAGTGTTTTTCAGTAAATTACTGAAAAACATATTATTGGAACCTCAGGCTTACTATAACCTGTGGGATAACTTGAGAAACAAAACCATACCAAAACATGATGAATATGTAAATAAAGTTATTTTTTCGGATTTTAAAATCTATGATATGTTATCACACAAAATCCCTGAAAATTACAATATTCATTTTTCCAATAGCTCTGCTATACGCTATGCACAATTGTTCGACTTCAAAAAATCGAACAAAATCTACTGCAATCGTGGCACAAGTGGGATTGACGGGTGCACTTCTACCGCTATGGGTTTTGCTATGATGAACGACCAGCCTACTTTGCTAATAACAGGAGAGTTAGGTTTCTTCTATGATATCAACGGGCTTTGGAACAACTATATTCCACCTTACACCAGAATTATTGTACTGAATAATGGGGAAGGAAATATTTTCCGAATTATTCCCGGACCCAGTTCTACAAATGCTGTAGATGAATTTATAGCAACCACTCACCACAGAAACTGTGAAGCTTTGGCAAAAAGCTTTGGCTTTAGCTACTTCAGAACCGAAGAAGAGGAAACTTTTTCTCGTGCTTTAGAAAATTTCTTCAAGCCAGATGAAAAACCGAAAGTTATAGAAATTGATACTGCTGCCATCAACAATGCCGAAATTCTAAAAAATTATTTTGAATTTTTGAAGAACTAAAGAAGGTACAACTATTCCTTTTGGAATTTCTCCAAAAGACAGGAAATAAGCTCTTCAATAGAAGAAAAACCCCTGCTATTTATCCACCATTTATCTCGGTCAAAAGAAATTGTAAGTGAGGACAAATCCTTTTCAATATTTTTTTGAAGGGCAGAATACAGCATTTCTTTCTCCAACAAAGGAGCGGTAATTTCGGGAGCCACAAAATTGGAATTTAAGGAGAACAACTTCGGGTGAACAAGAAACTGATGACTGAGTAATACATCTTCTGTAATTCCGGAAACAAGTTTTTTGTCCTGAATCCACCATATTTTATCCGAAAATTCTTTTGCCAAACGCCAATCGTGTGAAGAAAAAAGAATGAGTTTGTTTTGTTTTTTGGCTAAAGTTCTCAATAAAGCTAAAATCATGACTTTGTTATCCTCATCGAGATGAGTGGTGGGCTCGTCCAGAACAATCATAGGAGAATTTTGGGCTAATGCCCTCCCTATAAATGCTTTTTGGAGATTTCCATCGGATAACTTTCGGAGCGGGAGATTTCGGTATTCGCAGAGGTTGAGTTTCTCTACAATCTCATCTATTTCTTCCAAATCCTTTTTATTCAATTCAAAATAATAAGGATAATGAATATACTTCCCAAGACTGATGAGGTCTACCAAAGTATAATGCATTGGCACGTAGGATTTAGAAAATACAATGGCAATTTGTTGGGCAATCTCTTTGTTGGTAAGATTTTTTATATTTTTCTCATTAATGAATACTTCTCCGTTTAGCAATGGTATTTGTGCTAAAATAGACTTAATAAGAGTGGTTTTCCCCACGCCATTGTTACCGATTAAAAGACAAATTTCCCCTAAATCCAATGAAGATTCAACATGGGCAATCAAAGGGCTTTGATAACCAATGGCAGCATCTTGAATATGAAGAAATTTTTGCATTTTAAATTGTGAAATATTATTCCCGATGACTGTCGAAAACGAGGCGGGTTTTATCTATAAGAATCTTCATTTCATCTAAACTGGTCACTTGTAAAAATTGAGACCGAAATTCTTTGAAATGAGGGATTCCACGGAAATAATTGCCATAGTGCTGTCTCATTTCTACCAATCCTGCACGTTCTCCTTTCCACTCTACCGACCATTCTGCATGTTGCTTTACCGCTTCCAGTCGGTTCTCTACCGTAGGAGACGGAAGTTTCTCTCCTGTTTCAAAAAAATGTTTGATTTCATTAAAAATCCAAGGATAACCAATAGCTGCACGACCAATCATAATACCATCTACATCAAACTTTTTTCGGTATTCTAAGGCTTTTTCGGGAGAGTCTATATCCCCGTTTCCAAAAATAGGAATTTCGATATTAGGATTGTTCTTTACTCTGGAAATGTAATTCCAATCGGCTTCTCCTTTGTACATCTGAGCTCTGGTTCGTGCATGAATGGTAAGAGCTTTTATTCCGGCGTCTTGTAATCTTTCGGCAACCTCATCTATATTAATACTTTCTGTATCCCAACCAAGCCTTGTTTTTACGGTTACCGGAAGATGAGTAGAATTTACCACCGCTTTGGTGAGCTTCACCATAAGGTTAATATCTTTCAAAACACCTGCTCCTGCACCTTTGCAAACCACTTTCTTTACGGGACAACCAAAATTAATATCTACCAAATCGGGTTCTACAGTTTCTACAATTTTGGCAGACATGGCCATAGCTTCCTCATCGCCTCCGAAAATCTGAATGCCTACAGGTCTTTCATAATCGAAAATATCTAATTTTTTTCGACTTTTTATAGCATCACGAATCAAGCCTTCGGAAGAAATAAACTCCGAATACATTAAATCTGCACCGTGCATTTTACAAAGTCTCCTGAAAGGCGGATCGCTTACATCTTCCATAGGAGCAAGGAGAAGCGGAAAATCAGGAAGTTCAAGATTACCAATTTTTACCATGTTGCAAAAATACTAATTAGATTGTAAAGTCATGGGGTGTGAAGCTGTAAAGTCGTAAGTCGTGAAGTATCCGAACTCTATACTGTTTAACTCCTAACCCTCTAACTTCTAACTTCTAACCTCTTAACACGTACCCCTATTTTTCATTAGTCTAAAAATTCCTAATTTTACCCTCATGAACTTCCATATATCACAATTAGAAGATTGGCAAGAAGTGGTGGAAAAAATTCTACCCCATTTATACCATCGTATTCTATTGCTCAAAGGCAACTTAGGTGCGGGAAAAACTACATTTACTCAGTATTTACTCAAAAACTTAGGAAGTAGCAACGAGGTAAACTCACCTACTTATTCTATTGTCAACGAATACGACTGTCCGAAAGGAAAAATTTACCATTTCGACCTCTATCGACTTAAAAGTATAGAAGAAGTTTGGGACATAGGAATAGACGAATATTTAGATAACGGATTTCTTTCCATTATAGAATGGCCGGAAATTTACCAAACCGAACTCGAAGGAATCCCCTATCACGAAATGCAAATAGAAAACCAAGAAGACGGCAGAAAGATTGTTTTTATCTAAAGCTGACTCTATTTCTTTGTCTTCCATAACTTCTGTCATTATTTTGTTTTTAATTATGAAATCCTTCTTATCTTTGTTACTTATTTCCGTTACGATTTTTTAAAAGGTTAATTTAAAGCCAAAAAAGATGAGCAGTACTATTTTCACCCCTTTTACCGAAGAAGAATTGATTCCGAGAGAAGAAAAACTGGAAGTGATAAGAAAAGGTAAAAAATTCAGCATAGGTATCCCCAAAGAAACCTGTCTCCACGAAAAAAGAATTTCGATTACTCCAGACGCCGTACAAGTTTTAGCCGCACACGGGCATCATATTCTTGTAGAATCCGGAGCAGGAGAAGGTTCATTTTTTACCGATTTGCAATTTTCGGAAGCCGGGGCAGAAATTACCCATGACCCCAAAGAGGTTTTTGGACAAAATTTGGTACTCAAAATTAATCCGCCCACTCTTGACGAGATCGATTATTTAAAGCCCGATACTTACTTGGTTTCAGCATTACAAATTAACCTAAGAGACAAAGAATATTTCAAAAAACTTTCGGAGAAGAAAGTCAATGCTATCGCTTTTGAATTTATCGAAGACGAATACCGCCAGCGTTCCTTAGTAAGGCTTATTGGCGAGATTGCCGGCGGAACCTCCATACTCTATGCCTCCGAATTGCTATCAAAATCCAATGGGCTAATGTTGGGAGGCATCACGGGTGTTCGTCCTACAGAGGTAGTCGTTCTTGGAGCAGGTATCGTAGGAGAATTTGCCACAAAAGCAGCCATAGGACTTGGAGCAAGTGTGAAAGTTTTCGACAATTCTTTGTCTAAACTAAGACGCCTCCATACCACTATCGACAGTCGGGTTCCTACCTCTATTATAGACCCAAAAGAGCTTACCAAAAGCCTCCGAAGGGCAGATGTAGTAATTGGGGCTTTACCCAGAGTCAATAGGCCACCTATAGTAACCGAGGAAATGGTAAGTATCATGAAAAAAGGAAGTGTAATTATTGACATGACCATAGATTTTGGAGGTTGCATAGAAACTACCGAGATTACCTCACACGACAAACCTTATGTCATTAAACATGATGTACTGCATTGCGGACTGCCCAACATCACTTCCAAAATGCCCAGAACAACCAGTAAAGCCATTAGTAATTTCTTTTTGAGTTACCTACTGAGTTACGATGAAGAAGGTGGTTTCGAAAATATGCTCATCAAGCGAAACGAAATGAAACAAAGCCTCTATATGTACAAAGGCAGGTACACCAAACAAGTGATTTGTAACAAATTCGATTTGGCATTTCACGACATCAACTTGCTGATTTTTTAAACTCAATCATGTTCAGAAAAAGACTACGATTTTATTTGATTGGTTTGGCGTTGGGCTGCTTATTTGTATTTTTTATATTCAATCAAAAAGGAGCGAGCTGTAGTGGGTATTTGCCCAATTCTCGGGTAATTTCGGAAACTCTGTCTAAAAAAACAGTGTATTCCGAGACATTTGCTCATCAATTAAAAACCCTGAATATCAGCGAAAAACTTCTAAAAGACAGCATCATTTCTCATGGTGAAATCGATTTTAAAAGAAGTGATGCCCAAAGAAATCCTTGCCCAAGATATTTTCTAAAATACCCCTCAAAACAGCCAAAATATGAGCTGTTTTTTGAAAAATGCAAAGAGGAAGTAACTTTCCTAAACTTGAAAACTCTAAAATAAATACAAAAATCTTCCGACAAATGAAGATAGCGATAATCGGGGTTGGTCTTATAGGAGGCTCCATGGCACTGAAATTACGGGAAAAAGGATTAGCCTCTTACGTTTACGGGATTGATTCAAACGAAGAACACCTTCGGGAAGCTAAAAAGTTAGGAATAATAGATGAAAGTTCCTCTTTGGAAAACGGCATCACAAATGCCAATCTCATTATTATCGCCATTCCGGTAGATGCAGCCAGACATATTTTACCCTCTGTTTTAGATTTAATGAACGAAAAACAAACGGTAATGGATGTAGGATCTACCAAAGCAGGCATTACCGAAGCCATAAAAAATCATTCCAAAAGACATCGATATGTTGCCACTCACCCTATGTGGGGCACCGAAAACAGTGGCCCACAATCTGCTATTAAAGATTCTTTTAGTAACAGAGCAGCCGTAATCTGTGATCAAGAAAAATCAGCACAAGATGCTTTGAAACAGGTAAGAGCTGTATACCAAGCTCTTGATATGAACCTGCTGTACATGACGGCTACCGACCACGACATTCACACTGCTTACATTTCGCATATTTCGCATATTACATCTTATGCCCTTGCCAATACGGTTTTGGAAAAAGAAAAAGAAGAAGATACCATTTTTCAGTTAGCCAGTTCCGGGTTTTCGAGTACGGTTCGTTTAGCGAAATCTCACCCTGAAATGTGGGTGCCTATTTTTAAACAAAACAGAGAAAACGTATTAGATGTTCTCAACGAACACATTACCCAGCTCAGAAAATTTAAATCTGCTCTTGAAAAAGAGAATGATGAATTTTTGGAAGAACTTATAAAAAATGCCAACAGAATTAGAGGAATTTTGAAGTAAGATATGTCCGGAGTTAAGAAGTTAGAAGGTTAGAGAATATAGAATTCGTATACTTCGCAACTCACCACTTCACAACCCACAACTTCACAAAAATAGATACCCCATACTGAATAACTACCTCAAATTTTAGAAAAACTTAATATAAAGCTCTTTTATTTTTCCTTAATTTTGAAGGAAAAATACAGCAATATATGCCACAACAGTTCAATCCGAGAGATATTACCTGGTTGGGTTTCAATGAAAGAGTACTTCAGGAAGCGATGGACGAATCGGTTCCTTTACATTTAAGGATTAAATTTTTAGGGATTTTTTCTAATAACCTCGATGAATTTTTTAGAGTTCGTGTAGCAGGACTCAAGCGTGCATTGGACTTCAAGGAGAAATATTCCAGTGATTCTTTCTTTGATGCTCCACAAAAAATTCTCAATAAAATCAACAAAATTGTCATCAAGCAACAGGAAGATTTCAATGAAACTTGGGATACCATTCAGGAGGAGATGGCAAAGCAAAAGGTATTGATAAAAACACCAAAAAAACTCACTCCACAACAGAAAGAATTTGTCATCAATTATTTTCACGATGAGGTAGAAAGCAACGTAATTCCCATTTTACTGCAAGACGAAACTCCCATGCCGTATATGCGAGACAAAAGTCTCTATCTGGGAATTGCTATGCGAAAAAAGGACTGGAAATACGAGACCCAATTTGCCATTATAGAAGTTCCCACACGTTTCAACAGCCGTTTTGTAATTCTGCCCTCAGAAAAAGACGAAAAAAATGTGATGCTTTTGGAAGATGTTATCATCTGCAATTTGCCTTATATATTTTCTTATTTCGGGTACGATGAATTTGAAGCTCACGCTTTTAAAGTGACCAAAGATGCCGAATTTGATTTGGATAACGACATCAAAACTACCCTTGCCGATAAAATAGCCAAAGGCATCAAAAGTAGAAGAAAAGGAAAGCCAACGCGTTTTGTTTTCGATAAAAATATAGACAAAGCCCTACTGGAATTTCTTATTAAAAAACTTAATCTTACCAAAAAAGACAGTATTATTCCGGGAGGAAAAATTCATAATTTCAAACACTTTATGGATTTCCCCAATGTTTTCAAAGCATACAAAAAACCTATAGAACGAACCTCTTTCGATCACCCCGAGTTTGCTCATTCTCAAAGAATTACTGATGTTATCGTGAAAAAAGATATTTTACTCACGTTTCCTTATCATAATTACACACCGGTTATAGATTTATTACGAGAAGCCGCTATGGATCCGCACGTAAAATCTATACAAATTACAGCTTACAGACTGGCAAGCAATTCCAAAATAGTAAATGCCCTTATAAACGCCGCGAGAAACGGAAAGCAAGTAACTGTAATGCTTGAGCTCAGAGCGAGGTTTGATGAAGAAGCCAATCTGGACTGGAAAGAGAAACTGGAGCTGGAGGGAGTAAAAGTACTCTTGGGGTTGCCCAATAAAAAAGTACATGCCAAGCTCTGTGTGATAAAAAAACGAGTCAACAACAAGACCGTTCAATATGGTTTTGTAAGCACGGGAAATTTCAACGAGAAAACCGCCAAAGTATATGGCGACCATCTGCTTATGACCAGCAACAGAGGTGTTATGGCAGACATCAACAAGGTTTTCGATCTTTTAAGACATCCCAAAGAAGATCCAATAGAGTTTCTGAAAACCTGTAAACATCTCATGGTATGTCCACACCACATGAGGGAAAAAATAATAGGCTATATCAATAAAGAAATTGAAGAAGCCAAAGCCGGAAGAAAGGCAGAAATCATTATAAAAGCCAACTCTTTTTCCGATAAAATTCTCATCAAAAAAATTTATGATGCTGCCAACGCAGGAGTTACCGTAAAGATGATTGTAAGAGGCATTTACTGTGTGGTTCAGCAAAAAAATTTCAAAACACCTATACAAGCCATAAGTATTGTAGATGAGTATTTGGAGCACGCCCGAGTGATGTATTTTTACAACAAAGGAAGTGAAGACCTCTATATTTCTTCCGCCGACTGGATGACCCGAAACTTAGACTACCGAATAGAAGCTGCCGCAAAAATAACTCAGAAAAACCTTAAAAAAGAACTAAAAGACTTGTTGGATATCCAACTCAACGATAATGTAAAGGCTAGAATTTTAGACGAAGATTTGTCCAACAAATATGTGAACAACAATAAAAAAGAATTTCGCTCACAAATAGAAATTTTCCGATATTTGAAAAGTAAAATAAAAGAAAATGAAATTAGCAGCAATTGATATAGGAAGTAATGCAGCCAGATTGCTTATCAACGAAGTTACAGAAACCTCCAACAACACCCCCGAATTTACCAAACTCAACTTGCTGCGTATCCCTTTCAGATTAGGAATTGATGTCTTCAACCACGGAGAAATAGGCGAAGAACGAAAAAAAATGGTAATCGACACCATGAAAGTCTTCAGCCAACTCATGAAAATATACAAGGTAGAACATTACCGAGCCTGTGCTACCAGTGCCATGCGTGATGCCAAAAACGGACAAGAAATTATAGAACTGGTAAAACAGGAATCAGGCATCAATATCGAAATTATTACCGGTGACGAAGAAGCCACATTGGTCTACGAAAACCACATTGCAGAAGGCTTAAGCAAAGACTTTGGATATTTGTATATAGATGTAGGCGGAGGCTCTACCGAACTTACCTATTACGAAGGCGGAAAAATGAAATACAAACACTCTTTCAACATAGGTACCATAAGACTACTCAGCAATTTAGTCACCGAAGAAATGTGGAATGATATGAAAACAGAGGTAAAATCTAAAATCATTAGTAAAAAGCCCATGGTTGCCATTGGAGCCGGAGGAAATATCAACAAAATATTTTCTATGAGCAAAACCAAAGACGGCAAGCCCATGCCTCTATCAACACTTAAAAATTACCACAAAACACTTAGTGAACTCAGCATAAAAGAACGCATGATAAAATACAATCTGCGTGAAGACCGTGCCGATGTATTGGTTCCTGCCTTAGAAATATTTACCAAAGTGATGAACTGGGGCAAAATAAACCACATTTACGTTCCTAAAATATCGGTTGCAGACGGGCTTATTCATAGTATTTATGCCCAACACAAGAAAAGAAAGAAATAGTTTTTCTTATATAGAAAAACCTTTTTTTGAAACCGTTTTCAAAATTTAAACCTTTCCGAGGTATTTTTTTCGAACCTTAGAAGGTTTGAATCACGAATTCCGTATTTTCGCACCTTATTATTTATCAATCATCATTTATCATTTATCATTTATAAAAAATGAACTACGTTTCTGCCGAAAACCTTACCAAATCTTACGGAATTAAAACACTTTTCCAAAATATTTCCTTTCATATTAACGAGAGCGACAAAATTGCCATAGTCGCCAAAAACGGAACAGGAAAATCTACCTTGCTCAAAATTTTGATGGGTAAAGAAATTGCAGATTCGGGAAATGTGATGATTAATAAAGACATTCAAGTGGTTTTATTCGATCAAGAAATAGATTTCGAAGGTAAATTGAGCATAGAAGAATTTATGATGACCCTAAATTCCGCCCCCATTTTGGCTTTGAAAAACTACCATCACGCATTACATTCCGAGAAACCGGAAGATATGGAAAATGCACTTGCTGAAATGGAACTTCATAAGGCTTGGGATTTGGAAAACGAAATGAAACAAATCCTTTCTCAACTGAAAATCACCGATTTAGATGCCCAAATGAAAACACTTTCCGGCGGACAAATCAAGCGTGTTGCTTTAGCAAAACTATTGGTAGAAACCCGTGCCGAACACAAACACACGCTCCTCATAATGGACGAGCCTACCAATCATCTTGATGTAGATATGGTAGAATGGCTTGAAAACTATCTCTCCAAAGCCATGGTTACGTTACTTTTGGTAACACACGATCGCTATTTTTTAGATGCTGTTTGCGATATTATTTGGGAAATAGAAGACAAAAACTTGTATGTTCACAACGGAAGTTACGCTACTTATCTCAAAAACAAAATGATTCGGGAAGATAATCTAAATGCGACCATCGACAAAGCCAACAACCTATACCGAAAGGAGTTGGAATGGATGCGAAGACAACCAAAAGCCAGAACCACAAAATCCAAAAGCAGAATCGATTCTTTCTACGAAACCGAAAAAGTAGCAAAAACCGACACCCGAAAACAAAATCTGGAACTCGATTTTGAAATGAAACGCCTCGGCAAGAAAATTTTAGAACTCAAAAATATTTCTAAAAGTTTCGGTGACAAGGTTTTACTCAAAGATTTTTCCTACCAATTTCAGCGGGGCGAGAAAGTGGGAATTATCGGAAAAAACGGAGCCGGAAAATCTACTTTACTCAACATTATTCAGGGTTTAGAGCCTTATGATTCGGGCGAAATTGAAACAGGAGAAACCATAAAATTTGGATACTTTTCGCAAAAAGGTTTGCAATATAAGGAAGAGCAACGCGTTATTGATTTCATTAAAGATATTTCTGAAAATTTTCCTTTAGCCAACGGCAGAACCATTTCTGCATCGCAGTTTCTCAGATTATTTTTGTTTGATGACCAAACGCAGTATTCCCCAATTTCCAAACTTTCGGGTGGCGAAAAACGCCGACTCCATTTGATGTACGTGTTATATCAAAATCCTAATTTTTTAATTTTTGATGAACCTACCAACGATTTGGATTTACCAACTTTGACGGTTTTAGAGAATTTTCTGCAAAATTTTCAAGGAACGCTGATTATTGTTTCACACGACCGCTATTTTATGGATCGCATTGTAGACCATTGTTTAGCATTTGAGGGCGATGGGAAAATCAAAGATTTTGTAGGGAATTTTTCGGAATACCGAGAGGCGAAAAAGAACCGAGAATCAAGCAGCGAGAAGCAGGAACCGAGAACCGAGAATCAAGAGGCGGGAAAGAACCAGCAACCATCAATTGAAAATCGAGAGGCAAGAATCGAGAGGCAAGAACCAGCAACCAAGAAAAAACTATCTTTTAAAGAGAAACACGAACTGGAAAACTTGGAAAAAGAAATGCCAAAATTAGAAATAAAACGTGCCGAAATTCTCGAAAAACTCAATAATGAAAGTGATTACGAGAAAATTGCCACACTTTCTGTAGATTTAGAAAAAGTGTCTAATCAGTTAGAAGAATCCGAACTAAGATGGTTGGAATTACAGGAACTCGGAGAAATATAACCTATGGAAAACAAGCAAAATTTGGAAGAAAAATACGGTCTATTCACCGCCATTTCTATGGTGATTGGTCAGGTCATAGGCTCAGGGATATTTTTTAAAGTAGACGATATATTGGTTGCTACGCAAGGAAATATTTTGGCGGGTCTTATCGGGTGGTTGGTAGTAGGATTTAGTGTTATTTTTGGAGCTATTTCCATGGCATATTATGCCCAGCTTATTCCCAAAGACGGAGGAATTCTAAAATACGTGGAATACAGGTTTGGGCATCATGCTTCTTATTTTGTAGGCTGGATTTATATGATGCTTTTCTACCCTATTCTTACAGCGGTATTATTTACTGTTTCAGGGATTTATATTGCCAATTTTTTGGCAGAGTTTATGGATTTCACCCCCCAATTTCTTCATTATTCTTTAATAGGACTCTTTAATTTGCTTTTATTTTTCGGTATCAATGTTTTTCGCCCAAAAGCGGTAGGAGTTTTTCAGTCCATTACTACTGTTATTAAGATTATTCCACTTATTCTAATCGCCGGAATTGGCATTGTGAGCTTAGTAAGTGGCGATGTAACCAAGGCACATACCTTCTCATATGCCGCCCAAAGCGTCCCTAAAAACACTTCGTTGTTCATGCTTGCCATGGCAAGTTTTATCCCGATTGCTTTTGCTTTCGATGGTTGGTATATTGTAACACAAATTTCCGGTGAGATTAAAAATTCCAAAAAAAATCTGCCTATTGCTTTGGTCTTTGGCACTATAGCCGTATTGCTGATTTATGTTTTTTATTATTCCGGAATCGTACTCAGAATGGGAAGCGAGGAAGTAATTGCACTAAAAGACACTTATATTACCGAATTTTCCCGAAAAATAGGCTCTCATGTGGGTGCAATTGCCATTCAGGTTTTTATTATTATCTCCGTACTGGGAACTTCCAATGGTTTATTGATGGCTGCTATTCGCCTTCCTTATCAGTTTTCTAATTTAGAAAAAACACAATCTACTTTTAATTTCGGGGAGGTTCATCCACGTTGGAAAATGCCTATAAAAAGTGCATTTTTAGGATTATTTTTAACGATTATTTCACTTTATCTGTTTTACCTTACCAATGTAGACGAATATTTCACCTCTTCTCATTTCGATATTTCGGCGGTTCCCATTACTTTTATTTATGTCGTAAATGGGCTTTTGTTTTTGGGACTTTTCAAACTGATTAAAAATAAAACCATCAAAGGAAACTCTTTTATCAAATACTTATTCATTAGTATTGCCATCATTGGGATTTGCATTGTATTGTATGGTGCTATTACAGGAGAAAATGGACTTACTTATATCTCCATCACACTGGTTACACTTTTAGTAGGTTTTTTGTTTAAGAAAAAGGATTGAAAGTACAATTTTTCCTTACCTCTCATAAAACAATTTTGGATTGTTTGTGATATATCTTACATGTTTAGTTTTAGTATCCTTAAAAATTTCTTCACTTTTTTGTGGTGACTGATTAAGACCATCTAAAGGAAGTAATTCTACATATTCAATCACTTTTCCTTCTTCGGGGGTTTCTCTGTTGTACACACTTTCAATTGGCGATTCCAAACGATAGAGATTTTTTGCCATATACATATCCAAATACATTTCTTTGGTATAAGTTTGCTCATTATTCCAATTCGTATTGGGATTGATGATTAGAGGTTTATTAGCAATTAATCTTTCCCTAACTTCTTCAATTCCTAAAAGATTTCCCTTTTCATCCATTACAAACGCATCAAAAGTAGGATCCATCCAAATCCATTTTTTTAATTGATCCGAATATACCATGTTGATGACATGGCAATCATCAAACTTCAAATCTCTCGGCATACAAGTCACATATCTTGATTTAAAATCCATTGCTAAATAACATTCATTTAGAATTACCGCCATCATTCTACAGTTTAAACCTCTGTTTTCTTTTTTGCAGATATTGATTAAATCAATAGAATTTTTTAAAGTTGGATTTATACTACTTCCATCGTGCCTTACTATATTATGGACAAAATGCATTAAGTTAATCATTTTGGAAACATCACTTCCTTTCCCTGCAACAGAATCCAATTTCAGTTCTTTTCTTAACCTCTGCAAGTCTTGATCTTGAGAAGATTGATAAGAAAATTTCGGAAAGAACCTGAAGTCTTTTTCATTATAGTCTTTCCCTTTTCTTAAAATATCCAAATGAGAAGGCTTATATTCTACCCTTGTCCATGCAGAATCTTTCCCTTTTACTATGATAAAATCTTGCTTTTCATTTTTCTTTACAATAAAGCTAATGGAATCTACATCAGTTATAAAAGTCACTTTTTTACCTAAACTTGAGGTTTGGTAAGAATCCGGCTTTATGTCAGGGCTTATACGCCAAGCATTTTTACTTAATTTTTCATTATCTCTTATGTCTATATTTTCAACATTCGATTTAATGACTTTTAGCGATTTATTTGATTTTTGTGCAAAATTCCAAGTAAAAATGGTTAAGAATGCCAGACTCAAAAACTTTATTTTCATAATATACTTTATATTATATTGATGACAACTCTAATGTAAGATTTGTTACATCTGTCACAATTGTGGTAAATTTAAAAAATCTTTTTTGATAATTTTGAACTGTTAATGATGATAAAATTCATTACCAAAAATGAAACTTTCCATTCGTTTATTTTTCATTTTGTACAGCCTTGGGCTTCTGTATCTAATGTTTTTTGGATTTGGAAGAACACAGATGCCACATAATATTGTAAGACTCTCGCCTTTCTTGTCCACACTAAAGTTTATGCAAAATTCTTTTTCCGACCGGATGACTTTAGTCAATCTCTTCGGGAATATTTTGGTATTTATTCCCTTCGGGTTTTTAGGTTTGGTTGATGAAAAATACAAAGACCTAAAAACACTTATGATTCATTTTCTTTCTGTATTGATTATCATTGAATTTCTTCAATACTTCACAAGGTTGGGCGTTTTTGATATTGATGATTTGTTGTTGAACACCTTAGGATTGATATTCGGATTCTTTATTTTCAAGTTGACATTGAAAATTTATGACAAAAATCATAAATTTTAAATCATTGAATTTCAATATTTTACACAATTGTTTAGAATTATTCTAAATAAAATTGTTTTTTACACTCCGTTTTCTTTTACATTTGCACTATTATTTTTAATTATTCTAAATAAAAAATGAAAAAGCAAGCTATATTTTTAGGGCTACTCAGCATATCTACGATGACTTTTGCCCAGAAAAAAAAGAATGATTCTTTACAAGTTCGTACCATAGAAGATGTCAACCTTCACAAAACAGGAAATCCCAACAAAGGAAAATACTTTACCAACAAATCCAATCTTTCGGTAATGGAAAATCCGCAGGCTTCCGCTATCGTAACTCATGAAATTATAGAACAGCAACAGGCTCAGCAAATCTCTGATGTAGTACGAAATGTAAACGGTGTTTATCTAACTTCTTCCAGAGGTGCTTCGCAAGATAGTTTTGGAGCAAGAGGTTATACTTTTGGGAGCGATAATATTTTCAAAAACGGCTCTCGTGTAAATAGTGGTATTTTCCCTGAAGTTTCAGGATTGGAACGCGTAGAAGTACTAAAAGGAGGTGCTGCCATTCTCTACGGAAATGTGGCTCCGGGAGGTATTGTAAATATGATTACCAAAAAACCATTGTTCAACCAAGGAGGAAACATCAGCCTAAATGCAGGTAGTTGGAATAATTATAAGCCCACCATAGACATCTACGGTGCATTGTCTAAAAATATTGCTTTCCGTATGAATGGAGCCTATGAATACAAAGATAGTTTCCGAGATTTGGTGCATTCTCAAAAGCACTATTTCAACCCAAGTTTCTTGTTTAATATTTCAGATAAAACACAGATCATTGTAGAGGCAGATTATTTGAAACACCACTTCACACCGGATTTTGGTTTAGGAAGTTTGATGGACGATGTTACAAAAATTTCTACACTGGATACAGGGCTCAAAAGAAACCAATTCATAGGAACAGATTGGCAATACCAAATCAATCAAATGCTCACTTCTACCATTACGCTCAACCATCAGTTCAATGAAAATTGGGCACTAAATTCTGTAGCTGCTTATCAAAATTATACGAAAGATTATTTTTCTACCGAAAGAGTGCAGTGGTTGGTAAACACAACCAACAAACTACGAAACCCAGAAAGAAGCTGGGAAAGACCTTTGAATAGAACTTATAACGAACAAAATTATGCTTCCTTACAATTCAATCTCAACGGGAGTTTCGAAACAGGACCTTTGAGCCACAAATTGTTGTTAGGAGCAGATGGAGATTATAACAAAGCAGATGCTTATGCTTACTATGATCCTGCTAATGGAAATAAATTTGGGACTTCCTATATTTACGGAACCGGCGGAAAAAACAATACACCTTCTGCCACCAACCCTAATTATATCCTTTTAGACAATCCCGCTACTTGGATTTCCGGAGCCATGCCGAATTCCAATGTGTTCGATATAACTATTGCACCGTCTTACCGATACGGAGCCTATGTTCAGGATTTGATAAGTTTGGGTAAGTTCAAAGTTTTGGCAGGTGTTCGGTTTTCGTACCTTGAAAACAAAAATACCACCACCAAAGAAATAAAAGCCAATAAAGAAACAGAAAACCGGAACAGCAGTATTCACCGAGCATTTTCCCCAAAAGCAGGTTTAATTTATCAGCACAATGATAATTTTATGGCATTTGCAAGCTACACCAATTCATTTACTCCCAACACAGGATTTAATATTCATGATGAGCCTCTTGCTCCATCTATTATCGACCAATACGAAATCGGGATCAAGAAAAACCTTTGGAATAATACCATTGCCGTAAACCTTACTGCTTACCAAATAGAGAATAGTAATCTGGCTCAAATGGCGATTTTGGATAAAAACGGAAATCTTAATTCTAATGCCAACATAAAGGAACTCAGCGGAAAAACCCGAAGCCGAGGTGTAGAATTGGATATTACAGGAAATCCGCTTCCTAACCTTCAGTTGATTGGCGGTTTTTCTTATAATAATATGGTATACGTTTCTACTCCGAATTCCAAAGGAAGTTTTGTAGAGGGTGAAAGATTGGTAAGAACACCCGCTACTACAGCAAATGCTTCTGTTTTCTATACCCTTCCTAAATATATTAAAGGTCTAAAATTAGGAGCAACCGCCTTCTACACCGGGAATCGATGGGCAGGCTGGAACAATACCAAAGGACAAACACAAGTAAACAGATTGATAGAAGTAGGAGATTTCACGACCTTGGATTTATCAATAGGCTATCAGTTCAAAAAAGTGATGGTTCAAGGGAAAGTAGGTAATGTTTTTGATACTTTAAATTATAATATTCACGAAAATTACTCGGTAAACCCTATTACACCAAGAAATTATTACATCACTTTAACTTATAAACTTTAATTTTATCTAAATCATAATTTTTCATGAATCTGCTTTGTCAAAATTTTGGCAAAGTAGTTTTGTTTAACCTTTAAAAAACAATCAATAGCGTCCTAAATAAAAAAATAAGAAGGAATTAAAGTAACTCAAAGTATCTTTGAGGTTGTACAACAAAAAAACCTTCTTATGGATTCAAAATTAACATTATTTTCCCAAATCATTTCAAA
>JAGOJI010000141.1 GCA_017995195.1 Cloacibacterium sp. | reverse complement strand
TTCCGTAATTATCTATTTGTGCATTATATGCAAAGTTCAGTGTAATTGACCACCTAGATTCGGTTTAAAGTGACCATGTAAATTCGGTTTAAATTGACCACCTCTTTTTTTGGGTAAAAACGACTGTTTTTCATGTGCTAATTTGTATTCAAATATAATTAATTTTCGGCTTTATTTATTCCTCTTTTTTTGCGCATTGATTCACCTTTCAATTCGAGGCGGTGAGATTGATGGATTAGGCGGTCTAAAATAGCATCGGCGATGGTTTTTTCACCAATGATATCATACCAACCCGCAACCGGGATTTGCGAAGTTACAATGATGGAACCGTTATTATGACGGTCTTCAATGAGTTCTAAAAGAGTTATTCTGTTTTGACTGTCTAATGCCTGGAGGCCAAAATCATCCAATATAATCACCTCCTGGCGTTGTATTTTGGCAAGTTCCCGAAGATAAGAACCATCTGCTTTTGCCATTTTTAATTTAGCAAACAATTTATTGGTGTTAAAATAACTGACCTTAAAACCTTCTATACACGCCTGATAACCAAATGCGGTGCCTAAATAACTTTTGCCCACTCCCGTACTTCCGGTGATTAAGATATTTTCATTCTTTTCCACAAATTCGCATCCAGCTAAGCGCAGCACCAGATTGCGGTCCAAGTTTCGGGATTCATCGAAGTTAATATTTTCGATATTTGATTTGTAATGGAATCGTGCGTTCTTGATGCTTCTTTCGATGCGCCTGTTATGCCTTTCATCCCATTCTGCATCGATCAGCATCGAGATAAACTCATCGAGCGTGTAATGATCTGTTTTGCCACTTTCAATAGCGGTTTTAAACGCATGATACATGCCGCAAAGCTTCATTTGCTTCATTTTGGTAACGGTAGGTTCGTTCATGATTTTTAAAATTTAATTTGGTTTAATGATGATTTAATTAAAATGTCAATTTTGCTAATTGCTAGTTATAATACTGTTTCCCACGGATATTACCATGGATTGGAAGTTGCTGTTCAGACTCCGATTTTTGCTCAAAATCAATTTGGTCTAAATTGTTTTCTAAAATTTTCTGGATGGTTTTAAAGCTGTAAATTTTAAAGTCAAGGGCGCGTTTGCAGGCATTGATCAATCGTTCTCTGCCTACCTTTTTTTCGAAGTTTAATATTCCCATACAGCTTTTATAGGCTTGTTCAGGATAATTTCTGCTCTCGATAATTTGGATAATATATTCACCAACAACAGGATCAAGTTCAGTGGCCCAGTCGATAAACCGCGACGGACTCCAATCGGCTACAAACTGATGTGTGCTGGCTAAATGTTCAGCATTGGTGGTGTATACGTAAGGATTGTAATTGCGCATATGAATCGCAATCCTGTTGTATTTATGAAAAATTTCTACAGCGGATGACGTGTATAAAAGTTTGACTTTTTTCTTCAGATACTGATACGGAACGCTGTAATAATTTTTGTCCTGACTCAAAAGAACGTGGCCATTCTGCATCACCGTTGCATGCGACTGGTATTTGAGCTCAAAACGCGCTTCGGGAAGTGGACGCAGTTTTTCTTTTTCGTCTTCTAAAAACAATTCTTTGCGGGAGTAAGGACGTGCGGTGAGTTTGCGATCGTTGTGCATCTTTAACAGATCCCAAATTTGATGGTTTAATTCTGCTAATGAATAAAATGAGTTTTCTTTTAAATGGGCATAAATTCTGTGGTATAAAATCTTCACAGCTCCTTCTACCAAAGATTTATCTCTCGGCTTATAAGCTCTGGCCGGTAAAATAGTGGCTCCATAATGATCTGCAAAATCGGCAAAGGTTTCATTAATGGTGGGTTCAAAACGGCTGCTTTTGATGACCGCAGATTTTAAATTATCAGGAACAATTGCCGCAGGAACGCCCTGAAAAAAATGCATCGCATTTTCTACCGAACGTACAAAATCTTCCTTTTGCTGGCTCATTGAGGCTTCTGCGTACGTATATTGGCTCGCTCCCAGGATGGCCACAAAAAACTGAACGTTTTTGATTTCACCACTCTTTTCATCAACAATAGAGAGGGTTTTTCCGGCGTAATCGATATACATTTTATCACCCGCTTTGTGATTCATGTGCATCACAGGATTCACCCGCTTTGCCCATATTTTGTAGTGATGCCGGAATTGGGTGATCTGAAAACCATCGGGATGCAAAGCGATATATTGTTCCCAAGTGCGATAAATAGTGACTCCTACCTTTTTTAATTCCCGTTCCATCACCGGAAAATAATCGTACAAAGTCTGTAATTTGGGACTCACCGATTCCTCAGTAGTATGAGAAAACAAAAGTTCAAGTTCTGCGTCTGTTTTTTCATTAATGATCTCGAAACTTAATCCAAGGACTTCAAATAATGAAATATACTTCTTTACGGTGTTTCTGGAAAGTGATAAGTAATTGCTGATGAATAACTTACTTTTTCCGTTGCTATAAAATTTAATGACTTTTCTAATTTTACTCATGTCTGTTGTTTTATTGGCCATAATCCGTATTTTTTATACGAATTTATGACGCTAACAACATGAAAAAATCAATCGTTTTTACCTGAAAAAATCAACCCACATCCAGGTGGTCAATTTGCTCCGAATCTTGGTGGTCACTTTGCTCCGAATCAGGTGGTCAATTTACTCCGAATTTGGGTGGTCAATTTGACCGTTTTTTCCAATTATACTCACAATCGTGCAACCATTTTATTTGGTAATAAGTTTTATTTAGTACGTTTAATTTAACCTCCTCTTGTATAACGTCCGCCAAAATTTCTTCCTCTGTCTGCTCCCAATTTTCATTTGGAAATTTAACCGTTTTTACAAGGTCTTTTGTACGTGCAATACTCATTGTCAAACGCTTCATTAACTTTTCCTTTTCATAATCCCAGTTATTCAAAGTAAAATAATATCGTTTGACAGTCGCAACCGTCTCAAAATAAAAATCTTCAAATTGAAAATCATCAAGTAAACTTAAATCATCAAAATTATCACCTCTATTCTTAATGCATTCTAAAAAATATTCTGAAAGTATCTTTATTCTGTGCTGTACTGTATCATTAGAACCATATTTTTCTAAATCAAATTCGGGTAGTTTCATTTGTTAAGGTTTGAACGGTTTTATCTTGGAGTGAAACAAGGATGTTGAAAGCCTTCATCCATCAGTAAGGCATCAACAATTGAATTTAGAGTGTGAAATTGTGGGTACAAAACATTTTTTAGATCCTGTCTTTCCTCTAAAATTGCACACAGTCCTCTTGTGGTGGCATTTAGGTTTCGCATGTGATTAGCATATTCATCTTCTGTGCTAAACATTTTTTTTAATTTTTTTATCATTTCATACGAAAGATAGCTTTCTTTAGTAATTGTTGCAATTTCCATATCAATAAATTTTGGGGTTAGTTTGCGGTTTTATTTTGCTGAGGTTGTTTAGTATTGTCTTTTGGTGCATTTTCCAGTTGCTCCCAGTAAGTATACATTTGTTCTGATAAAGTGGAATTATCAATTCCTATGTAACCGAGAAATTCCTTTTCGGTCTTATGTCCTGTTACGCTCATAATTACGACGGTCGGCATTTTACCGTAATACAGTGTCGCAAAAGTTCTGCGCATTACGTGGCTTGACGCAAGTAAATAAAACGGGTAATTCCCAAAAACGTAATGTTTCTTTTCATCATCCCATACCCTTCCATATTCTATCCGATTAATCCCTGCGAGCTTGCAAAGCGTTTCTA
>JAGOJI010000140.1 GCA_017995195.1 Cloacibacterium sp. | reverse complement strand
TTATTTCAATCCGTGAAAATAATAATTTTAAGTAGAACATCTACAATTATTAATATTTTAACACTCCCTTGGACGTGGATTCCGTAAAAAGCAAGGTGTTTTTCGTGCCCAATACATTAAAATGCATAATGTTTTGTTGCTCAGAAATACCTTCGGTAATTATTGAATTATAGATTTCTAGGGAATTTATTTTTTTGATTTCTTTTATAGTAAAGTAACAAATAAGAACATCTCCTTCCATCTCTTTGCTTAAAAAAAGCATATGTCTTACCTGACCGTTGACGTTAAATGAGAGTTTTTCACCGAAATATCTTTTCAAAAGATTCAAATCTTCAACCGTTTCATTTTCAGAACCTAAATTACTTTTTTTAGTATACTTTTTCCCAATTGCATTATTTAAATCGTCTACAAATATTCGAGTGGTTATTTGAAGCATTTTCTTTTCTGGTGCGTAATTGACCTGATACAATGCTACATAAAATTTATGCACACTAAAAGAAGTCAGCGTTAAAAATAGTAACCCAAAAAAAGTAATTAAGATAGTTTTTTTCATTTTTCAAAAGTAGTAATTCTTTTAAATTCTTCGTTCTTGGTGATTAAAAAATCAATCAGCAAAAATTCATCTTCTTCTTTCAAAAGGTTTTTTGATTTTGGATCATTCTCGCAATAATCCAGAAAAAGTCCAATTTCCTCACTTTTCAACTTCAATGTATTCGTAAAAAAATAGCGGTCTAACCCTTTTGAAACTACATCCGAAAAATCTACTTGAGAATTCAATCCTGCTTTCTCATCCAAATTTTTCTTAAATACTTTGGACACCATTTTAAATATTCTGACAAAATCCATTCCGTTTTCTATGGTTCCATCTGAGGGCATGGTTCTATTTTTAGGAGAGGATTTTGCATCATCGGCAAATTCCATATCTACTATTTTCTGCGAACTCGGAATAGCCGGTTTTATTTCTGTCTTCCCTTTAACAATAATTTCTTTCAGCAAGGTAGTTTGGGACTCTAAATTAACTACAAATAACGATTTTGCAAAATCTTTCTCCTGAAGTATTATTTTTTTAGACTTGAAAGCAGCACTCGAAACTAGCAAAGTATCTTTGGCTTTGGCCAGAATATCAAAAAATCCTTGATTGCTGATAAAAGTTCGCGTTTTAGAATTCAGATTAAAAACATAGCCATTGTCTACCAACGCAAATTCATTTACAAACTGTCCGTGGAGTGACTTTCTGTTTTCGTTTTGTCCAAAAGAAAGTTGACAAAAGAAAAGGAAACAAATAATTTTTAATTTAGTTTTCATTTGAAATTGTTTTAATAAACTAATTTATACATTTTACCCGTATGGGAACATCACATCCCACTTCTTTATGATTTTTAAGATTCACCCTTAAAAAACCTAAAGCCTCGTTGGCTTTCGCCAAAATAAAAAACACTTCGTCACTGTTTGTGACAACCCTTTTTTCACTTCTTAAATTTAAGACATTTATTCCACTTACAGAAACCGAATCTAGCGTAATTTTTATACGAAGCAGCTTTTCATCGTTAGTTTGCCCAAAAGAAATCTGACATGCTAAAAACAGCACGCCCAATAAAATTCTATTTGTTTTCAAGGGCTATCGTTTTGTTATAATTTTCAGCAAGTTTCACGATTAAAAACATAATCAATGTTTTATTCTTTGCTCGCAACGCATTTGCAAAGGCAACATCATCAACACAATAATACTGAAATCCCTTGATATAATCCGATGGAATTCTTAATGTTTCCGTGTAATATTTATCTTCAAAAAGCACATCAATTCTAGCCAAAAGCTGTTCTTTCTTTTCTACAATAATCTCCTTTTTCAACATGGCTTTCCTCCCGGATATCATATTCAAAAGCCCGTCAATTCCGCCACCGGAAGTTGCTGTGTATAATTTCCTTTCTGAAGGTGTGTAATTCTTTTGACCGTAAGGAATAATTCGTAAACTCTCAGCAGTAATAGAAGATTCATTTACAACAACTTCATTCAAAATAATACTTTTTGGGAGCATTATCACCGTTAGAACTTCCTCTATCAAATCCTCTTTAGTAATTTTCCGGCGAAGACCTTCTAAATTAACGGCAGTAAATAACAAAATATCGCCTTCTTTTACGGATAGTTTAAAAAAGCCATTAACATCTGAAAAAGTTGCTTTTTCTGTTGACACATTTACAATATTAATGCGATCAACCGCAACAGAATCTGCAATGATTTTTCCTCGTATCTCCTTTAGCGTTTCTACTTGGCCAAAAGAAATTTGAACAAATAAAAAGAGTAGTAACTGTAGGGTATTTTTAATTTTCACCGGCAATTATTTCTTTATACTTAGTAGCTAATTCTCCTATCAAAAAAGTAGTCATTGTTACATTTTTAGACTTCAAAACCGTCACAAATCGTTCATTTTCGATACTGTAATATTCAAATCCTTTGACATATTCAGCAGGAATTTTCAATTTACTCACAAAATAATCCGCGGTAAACATATTCTCTAACTGTCGTAAATAAGATTCTTTCTTTTCAATCTCCACTTCTTTTTTCAACATCTTAGTTCTTCCCGAAATCCAATTTAACAATGGATCCGCCGAAACTGATCCTCCCATCATGCTACCCGCATTTGCTGATGCATTCAGATCACTGGCAGTATATAATTTGCGTTCTGCCGGAGTATAAATTTTCTGACCTCTAGGAATAATGCCTAATGAAGTTGCGTTAATCCCATTTCGAACAATCACTTCCCGCAGTTGATTCACGATTGGCGAAAGTTTCACATAAAGAATTCTCTGAGCAAAATGATCTTGCGTCAAAAACAATACTGTCTCTTTGAACTGCGTAGCGGTAAATAGTAACGTATCTCCAGCAGCTGCCTGAATAGAAAAATTTCCGTCACGATCTGTAATTGAAGACTTTTCAGTTTTTTTATTTATAACATAAATACCTTCCAGAACCGAAACATCAGCAGTCACTTTTCCGTTCAACTGCATTCGGGATGCTTCTTGTGACCAAACATTTGTTGCAGCAAAAGCCAAAAATAAGTACACAATTCTAATCATCTCTTTGAAAGCCATTATTGACACCTCGTAAAAGTATCTTAATGCATTCCAAATTAAGTACTAAAGACTTGGTAAAAAAATGTTAATTAAAAATTTGAAATAAAAAAGACCGATTTAATATCTTTAGCACAAATTATGCACCAAAAAATGAAAAACATATTAATCGCAAGCACCTCAACACTTGCAAACGAAAATTATCTGGAGTATTTATTACCAGAATTGCAATTGCATTTTCAAAACTGCAATACGATTCTTTTTATTCCTTACGCTAGACCAGGCGGGATTTCGCATCAGGAATATACTTCGATGGTTGGCTTGGCTTTCGCCAAAATAAAAAAAAAAGTGATTGGAATTCATGAGTTTGAAGATGCAAGATTGGCTATAAAAAATGCAGAAGGAATTTTCACTGGAGGCGGAAACACTTTTGTACTCGTTACTCAATTACATAAAAACAACGTCATGGACATTCTTTCAGAAGTTGTCAAGAATGGAACTCCTTATTTAGGAACCAGCGCTGGCAGTAATATTTGCGGGCTTACCATGCAAACCACAAACGACATGCCTATTGTTTATCCGCCAAGTTTTAAAACCCTGGGACTTATTTCTTTCAATTTGAATCCACATTATTTAGATCCAGATGCAAATTCAAAACACATGGGAGAAACACGGGAAACCCGAATTAAAGAATAT
>JAGOJI010000060.1 GCA_017995195.1 Cloacibacterium sp. | reverse complement strand
CAACGCATTTGTGCTCAAGTAGAGAAGTAATAATACGCTGTACTCCCAAATGATTTACGCAGGATTTAATAATCATATTATTGGATTCGGTACCGCACGAGGTAAATACAATTTCCCCAGGCGATACTTTTAGATAATCTGCCGCTTTTCTACGGACTTCTTCTATCAAAGTTTTTGCTTCCTGTCCTATACTATGTACCGATGAAGGATTCCCGTATTGGTTTCTCATTACTGAAAGCATGGCATCTATCACTTCTTCCGATAGTGGAGTCGTGGCAGCGTTATCTAAGTATACCTTTTTCATAAGTTATATGTTGCGTAAATAATATTCAAAATTAGTGAAAAAATTGAAAGTATCCTTCATTTGCCCATGCCAACATTTCTCTGTCTCCATCTGTGTCTCCGAAAGCAATGGTTTTATCGAATTTTTCTCCTTCAATGGCTTTTTTTATTCTATTGACTTTTTCTTGTCCGTTGCAGTTTTTGGTTTTGAAGTGTCCTGTGTAGATCCCTTTCTCAAATTTGGCTTCGGTAGCGATAAGTTTCATTTGAAATTTTTCTGCAAAAGCTTGTACCCAAATGTCTAAAGAAGCAGTAACAATATAGCTTTCGGTATTTTCTGATTTCATGTTTTTAATAAAATCCAAAGCGTTGTCTCTGAAAATATTAGGATAATATTCGTCAAAAAAAGCCTTCGCTTTTCTACTGATTTTTTCTTGTGATTCTCCTTTTAATATAGAGGCTATAAAGCTCTTTTTTACCTTTTCTGCATCTGCCATTTTTAATTTGAGCATGATAAAAAGTGGAATATGCTTGGCAAAGTTAAGAAAATATTTGTCTGAATTATAGAACTTTAGAAACAAAAACATGGTGTCTGTCTTGGTTAAGGTTCCATCGAAATCAAAAAAATATAGTTTTCTCATTGGGAGATTTGGTATTTTGGTATCTGGTATTGGGTATCTGGTATTTCAACTACTAACTATCAACTACCCAATACCAGCTACCATTATAGTTTCAGTTTCTTAAAAATAAATTCGGGAATATTGCGGATAATCAGCATAATTAAGCACCAAATAGGCAATACGTATATTTCGTTTTTTCTTTTTTTATAGGCTTTGTAGATGTATTCGGCGGCTTGTTTGGGGCTTGCCGTCAGTTTAGGGTTAAGAGGTAATCCTTCAGTCATTTTAGTATCCATAAAACCTGGTTTTACCGTCATTACATGCACTTTTTTGCTAAAGAGATAGTTTCTCAATCCGCTCAGATAGGCTGTAAGTCCGGCTTTTGCACTTCCGTAGATGAAATTACTTTGCCTTCCTCTGTCTCCGGCTACTGAAGACAGAACAATGATTGTCCCGCTTCTTTTGGATTCCATTTTCTGAGCAAAATGATTGAGAATGGGAACTAATTTGGCGTAATTAATGTCAATAATTCTTTCTGTATTTTTGGAGTCGTACAAACCTTCTTCTGTTCCCAATCCTAAATAACCCGTTGCACAGAAGAGCAAATCTGAGGAGATGTCTTCAAAATTTTTGGGATTAATTTCTTGGGTAATATCCAATTCTATAATTTTACTTTCCTGAAGATACTTTACGTCGATATGTTTTGCAAATCGTTCCGTAGTTTCCTTGTTCGAAGTAAAAAGATAAATAGTCTTGAATTTTTCGCCCGCATGAAGCACTTTTTCTACAAAAGCCTGTGCTACCTCCGAATTACTTCCTAAAACAATCATTCTTTTTTCAAATTTAATTTTGAAGAATTTAGGGTGTTAAAACTGTCCGATTCTTCATTGTTTTCTGTGGTACAAAAGTAGGAATATTTAATGCTTTGCAAAGCATTAAATCACGATTTACTTCAGCAAAAACATTTTTAAGTCTTCAAATTCGGGTTGAATTTGGGTTGTTATTTTCTTTTGTAGCATTAATTTCTCTAAAGAAAGCGGTATTTCTATCTTTTTACCTGTGGCTTTTTCTACTGCTTCGGGAAACTTCACGGGGTGAGCTGTTTCAAGGAAAAAACCTTTTTGATCGGGGAAATCCTTTAAAAATCTTTCCAGAGAAGCATAGGCTACGGCACCATGCGGATCGAGAACATAGCCAAAACTGTTTTCTACATTTTTGATGGTTTTTAAGGTTTCTGCATCTGTAATGGTGTAGCCGGATAAGCTACTTTTTATAGATGGATATTCATGATTAAAAAGTTCTAAAACTCTTACAAAATTACTCGGATTGCCCACATCCATAGCGTTGGATAGGGTAGCAATGGTATTTTGAGGTTCCAAAATTTGGGTTTTTAAATAATGAGGAACCACATCGTTCACATTGCATGCCGCAATAAAATGAGAAACGGGTAAACCTCTATGAAAAGCCAATATTCCGGCACAGATATTTCCAAAATTACCACTTGGGACACTAATAACAGGAGGTTTTTGCTCCTGCCATTGTTTCAAAGCCAATACGTAGTAGATTTGTTGGGGCAACCAGCGTGCTACGTTGATGGAATTGGCAGAGGTTAATAATAATCTTTCATTGATTTCTTTATCGGAAAAAGCCTGTTTTACCATTTGTTGGCAATCGTCGAAACTTCCATTAACTTCCAAAGCATGAATATTTTGCCCTAAAGCTGTGAGTTGTTTTTCTTGTACAGGGCTTACTCTGCTTTTGGGGTACAAAATTACTACTTCCAAGCCTTCAACTCCCAAAAACCCGTTGGCTACGGCTCCTCCTGTGTCTCCGGAAGTGGCAACCAAAACACTTATTTTTCTTTTTTCGTTTTGTAGGAAATAGGCTAAACATCTACTCATAAATCGTGCCCCTATGTCTTTAAAAGCGAGTGTAGGTCCGTGAAATAGTTCTAAAACAGAGATGGAGTTATTTATTTTTTTTAAAGGAATTTCGAAGGCAATGGTTTCGGCAATTATTTTTCTTAGTTCCGGCTCGGGTATTGTGTTTCCTACAAAAGGTTTTACGCATTCCAGGGCAATTTCTTCATTGGAAAGTTGAGGTAAATTTTCAATAAATTCTTTTGGAAATAGTGGAATATGTTCGGGAAAAAACAAACCTTTATCTGTTCCTTGCCCTTTAATAGTAGCTTCTTTAAAATTAAGTTTTTCCGTTTTATATTTTAAATTATAGAAGTTCATTGTTTGTTTTTTTAGTTTTTTAAGGTACGATTTTTATCCCCACATCATTAATTTTAGAAATATAGACAAAGTTTTCTACATTGATTCCGGTATAGATTTGTCGCATGGTTTCCGCAATTTTTTGGGCGGTTTCCTCGTTTTCGCTGAGCATAAAAATGGAAGGTCCGGAGCCTGAAATTCCGCCACCTAATGCACCATGTTCCAATGATTGGGCTTTCACTTCATCAAATGCAGGAATCAGAATACTTCGGACAGGTTCGATAATGACATCTTGTAAAGATCTGCCAATTAACGCGTTGTCGTTTTTCATAATACCTGCCACCAACCCCGCAACATTGCCCCATTGGCTAATCGCGTCTTTCAGTTTGATGTCTTTTTTGAGGATTTGGCGGGCATCGGAAGTTTTTACTTCTACCTGTGGATGAACGGCGGTAACAAACAAATTAGGCGACGCCAAAGGAATAATATCCAAAGGTTCGGTAGATTTTACCAAAGTTACCCCACCAAAAATACACGGGGCAATATTGTCTGCATGTTTCACGCCCGAAGCCAATTCCTCCCCAAACATGGCATATTGTACCATCTCTGTTGGAGAAAATCTTTTTCCTAAAAGTTCATTGGCACCGAAAGCCGCTCCTGCTGCACTTGCCGCACTTGAGCCCAATCCGCTTCCCGGTTTTATATTTTTGTGAATCCTTACCTCAAAGCCAATATTGTCAGAAATATTTTTCAAGATTTCCAAAAGCACCACGCCGGCAACATTTTTTTCCGGTTCTGTGGGAAGGTTGAAATCATCTGTATGATGAATGACAACTTTTCTCTCGTTCAGTAAAGTAAATTCCATTACATCACAAGGTTCGGAAATCGCCATTCCTAAAATATCGAAACCACAAACCATATTGGCAACCGTTCCCGGTACAAGTAGTTTTATATCATTCTTATTTTTCATTTATTGATATATTTATTTTTCTATGATTATTTAAAGCTTTACCTATAACACGCTTAATATACTGAAAATCAATTTTATTTTAGGTAATACATTGTACAATCATTTTATTTTTTTAACCTTCAAGGTTTTTAAAACCTTGAAGGTTTCGATTCATCTATAATTACTTCCTTTTGGAAAAAATTGTTAATTATCAATTATCAACCATCATTTATCATTCATCATTCATCAACTATAACCATTAAATTCCTGCACTTCTTACGATGTCTGCAAAAACACCACTTGCGGTCACATCGGCACCGGCTCCCGCTCCTTTCACTACCAAAGGTTGCTCGGAATAGCGTAAGGTTTTGAGAATAACAATATTGTCTTTTCCATACAGATGATACAAATCGCTATCCGGTGCAATATGCTGAAGTCCTACCTTGGCTTTACCGCCTTTGAAATCGGCGACATATTTCAAAATACAGCCTTTTGATTTTGCTTCTTCATAGAGGTTTTTAAAATGATGTTCATGCTCTGCCAACGAAACATAAAAATCCTCAACACTTCCTTGCATACAAGCATCGGGCAAAAATCTTTCGTTTTCAATTTCATTAAATTCTAATGGAATTCCGGCTTCTCTTGCCAAAATCAAGATTTTCCTTGCCACATCTGTCCCTGCTAAATCCAATCTTGGGTCGGGCTCAGTGTAGCCTTCTTCTTGAGCCTGCCGTACCACTTCGGCAAAAGGTCGAGTCTCATCATAATTATTAAAAACAAAATTCAGTGTTCCACTTAGAACTGCTTGAATAGAAGTAATTTGATCTCCGCTTCGAATCAAATCATTAATGGTACCGATAATTGGCAAACCTGCTCCTACATTGGTCTCGAAGAAAAATTTGCAACCTTTTTCCTTAGAGATGGATTTTAGTTTTCGGTAAGTGGCATAGTCCGATGCGGCGGCAATTTTATTACACGCCACTACGCTGATGCTTTTATTGAGAACCTTTTCGTAGATTTCTACTACTTCTGCATTGGCAGTAACATCTACCAAAATGGAATTTCGTAGATTTCGTTTGATAATTTCATTGGCGTATTCTTGAGGGCTGGACTCTTCTCCTTGACTCAATAATTCCAATACATCAACATTTCCGAAGCCTTCATGGTCTTTGAAAACCATTTTCTTGCTATTGGAAAGCCCTGAAATCCTTAAATTAATGGAGAGATTTTCTCTTAAATATTGATTTTGTGCGTGAATCTGCTGGATTAATTTTGAGCCAACATTCCCCACGCCACAGAGATACAAGTGAATTTGTTTGATTTCTGACTCGAAAAACTCTTCATGTAAGGTATTTACTGCCTTTCTAACATCTTCATTTGAAATTACCACACTGATATTTTTTTCTGAAGAACCTTGTGCAATGGCTCGGATATTGACGGCATTTTTACCTAAAGCACTGAACATTCTGCCACTTACGCCGCTTCTGTTCTTCATATTATCTCCTACTAAAGCAATAATTGCTAAGGATTTTTCTACTTTTATCGGGTCTAATTTATTGAGCTTTAAATCGTAATTGAATTTTTGATTTAAAGCCAATTCTGCTCTTTCGACCTCGGAATCGTTGATAGCTACTGTGATAGAATGCTCCGAGGAACTCTGTGTAATCAAAATCACATTGATTTTTTCATCACTCAAACATTGAAATAATTTAGCAGAAAACCCCGGAATTCCTACCATTCCACTACCTTCCAAAGTGAGCAGAGAAATGTTACTCATATTAGAAATCCCTACAGCAACGGTTTCGTTTTCTGTACTGCTTCTTTCGTTTTGGGTGATGAGCGTTCCATAATCATTCGGGGCAAAAGTATTTTTAATCCAAACTTCTATATTTTTATTCAAAACCGGATGAATGGTGGGTGGATAGATTACTTTTGCTCCAAAATGGGATAGTTCCATTGCTTCTTTGTAGGAAATTTGCTTTACCGGTTTGGCGTTTCTTACCAAACGCGGATCTGCGGTCATCATACCGCTTACGTCTGTCCAAATCTGTAATTCTTTGGCATTAAGTGCCGATGCTAAAATAGCTGCGGTATAGTCCGAACCTCCTCTGCCTAAAGTCGTGGTATTTCCCAATTCATCGGAAGCGATAAACCCCGGAAACATTACAATTCTTGCAGAATTTTCTTCCCAATATTCTTGCAGATTGGCATTGGTTAGGTCAAAATCTACTTTGGCTTGGGTATAGGATTGATCTGTTTTGATGAGCAATCTGGAATCTGCCCAAACAACGCTTTCCTCATCAGAAAGAAGTTTTGCCACAATAATATTGGAAGAGAGTATTTCCCCAAAAGAGGTTAAACGGTCTTTAATCTTTGGAGTGAGTTCTCCCAAGATAAAAATACCTTGGCAAATATCTTCAATTTCGTTGAATAATCGTTTCACAAAACTCAACCATTGACTTTGCTCATACACGGGAATCAGTTCTTTTACCAGCGTCAAATGCCTATCTTCCAGTTCTTTTACCACATCACGAAATTCCTCGTTGAGGCTTGCGGCTAAATTTGCGGCTTCTATTAATGAATCCGTAACTCCGGAAAGTGCAGAGACAACCACGATTGTCGGATTTTCAAGAGATTGATTTTTAATTATTTGTATTGTTTTTTGGATGTTTTCGGCATTGGCTACCGAGCTTCCTCCAAATTTTAAGATTTTCATATGTAGATATTTATTGTTTTTTTGTTGATAATATGAAATGATACTTGAACTAAAAGAATCGGTTGTTATAAAAATAACAACAATATAAACCTGTTTGTATGTGAAAATGAACCCCTTATGGGGTAATTGTAGAAATAGTAGAAATAGCAATAACAGCCGATATAATAGATGTATCGGTTAAAGAATAGAAGTATATTTTGCTATGGAGTTTCATAAACTATTCTACAAATATAATAAAAAAATCAATATTTAGAAATCATAAGATTTGAGTTTTGTGCATTTTTGAAGTATCGTTCAAGTTGTGGATTGTAATAGTTTCTTTTGCTACTTTTGTATAATAAAATATTTAAAAAGAATCATGTCTTTACAAATCATTCATTTAACTAAAAAATTTGGTGAACAAGTAGCACTAAACGACGTTAATATTAATATAGAAAAAAATGAAATCATTGGGCTTTTGGGACCAAATGGTGCGGGTAAATCTACCTTGATGAAGTCCATCGTTGGAGCAATTAAAATAGATGAGGGTAAAATTTTATTTGACAGTAAGGATGTTACGACCAACGAAATTGAGAGCAAAAAAAATATAGGCTTTCTGCCTGAGAATAACCCACTTTACCAAGAAATGTTTGTGAAAGAATATTTGCGATTTGTAGGAGATATTCACCAGGTACCTGTGGAAAGAATAGATGAAGTAATTGATTTGGCAGGAATAACGCCCGAAAAATCAAAGAAAATTTCGCAACTTTCAAAAGGGTATAAGCAAAGAGTAGGATTGGCACAAGCTATTTTGCATCAGCCTGATCTGTTGATTTTAGACGAACCCACCAATGGCTTGGACCCTAATCAAATCATTGAAATTCGAAATGTGATTAAGGACATTGGTCAGGAAAAAACGGTTATCCTTTCTACCCATATTATGCAGGAAGTAGAAGCACTTTGCTCCAGAGTAATTCTTATTCATGAAGGAAAAATTCTACAGGATTGCCCAATTGAAGAATTTAAGGGTAGATTTACAAGTTTGGAAGAAGCGTTTCAGAATTATACCAATTAATTATTACTTAGATTTTATTATGGAATTTAACTTTTTAAAAGAAAGTATATCCAACAAAAAAATAGTATGAAATTTAATAGATCCATATTTGTATTTAGTATTTTCATTGGTTCATTGTTATGTGCTCAAAATATGCGGTTTGTTTACGTGGTAAGCATGAAACCGGATAGTACCAATAAAAAAGATGTAAAAACCGAGCAGGCTTATTTGGATATTTCTGCCGAAAAATCTATTTTTTATGGGGCTATGAGGCTTAAGAGGGATTCGGTAATGCAGCGGATGAGAACCACAGGAAATTTTAATAGAGAGCAGATGCAAAATCTGCGTTCAGATATAGATTATATCATAGAAAAAGATGCGAGCAATCGTAGTATAACGTTCAAAAATAGATTGATGCGAGACCAATATTCCTACGAAGAAGATCGAGTGATACAATGGAAAATACTACCCGAAATCATGAAAATAGGAGATTACCAGACTCAAAAAGCGGAAACTCACTTTGCGGGAAGAACTTGGACGGCTTGGTTTACACAGGAAATTCCGTTTCAAGATGGTCCGTATAAATTCAGTGGATTACCGGGCTTAATAGTGAAGGTAGAAGATAATAAAGGAGATTATAGTTTTGACCTTATGAAGTCTCAAAAAATTGATGCAATCGCCACTTTTGAACAAAGAGGAAATACTCTAAAAGTAAAAAGATTTGATTATGAAAAGCAAGTCGCCTCGTTTAGGAAAGATCCTATTGCCTTCGCTACGCAGTCTTTTTCTTCGGGCGGTGGTTTCGGCGGAAGAGGTATAGGGCAAGGTGGTGGAAACTTTAATCCCAATCGCGATATGAGAAAACAAATGGAGGAAAGGCTAAAAGATGAGGTAAGAAAAAACAATAATCCTATAGAACTGGCGTTGGAATAAGTCTTAATAGCATATTATTAATAAAATAAAAAATCCGTCTCTACAAATTATGAGACGGATTTTTCATATTCTTATATTCCAAATTCTTTTTTGATGTCATCAACTCTATCGAGTTTCTCCCATGTAAAGAATTCTAAATCTTTTAGTACCAATTCATTACTTTTTCCTTGGTTAAAAACCTTATCAGCTTTGTAGTAATCTCTGCCCATATGTCCGTAGGCAGCAGTTTCTTGGTAGATCGGGTTTCGCAGTTTCAGATTGGTTTCTATGGCATAAGGTCTTAAATCAAATAATTTCTGAACTTTTTTTGCCAAATCACCATCGCTTAGTCCTATTTTAGAAGTTCCGTAGGTGTTGATGAATAATCCACAAGGCTCTGCTACACCAATGGCATAAGAAACCTGTACCAAGACTTCATCGGCAATACCGGCTGCTACTAAATTCTTGGCGATATGTCGCGTAGCATATGCAGCACTTCTGTCTACTTTACTCGGATCTTTTCCGGAAAAAGCACCACCTCCGTGAGCTCCTTTACCACCATAGGTGTCTACAATGATTTTTCTTCCTGTGAGTCCGGTATCTCCGTGTGGACCTCCAATTACGAATTTTCCCGTTGGATTGATATGGAATTTAATTTGATCGTTGAAAAGGGCTTGAATTTCGGGTTTTTGTTTGGCTTTAACCCTTGGAATTAAAATATCAATAATATCCTTTCTTATTTTTGCCAACATATTCTCTTCAGAATCGAAATCATCGTGTTGTGTAGAAACCACAATGGCATCTATTCGTATAGGTTGGTGGTCGTCGGAATATTCTATAGTAACCTGAGATTTAGCGTCCGGTCGAAGGTAAGTGATTTCTTTATTTTCTCTTCTGATGGCAGAAAGCTCACGCAAAATAGAGTGGGCTAAATCCAGAGCCAAAGGCATATAATTTTCAGTCTCGTTAGTAGCATAACCAAACATCATTCCTTGGTCTCCTGCCCCTTGTGCATTGGCTTTTACTTCAAAATCTGCTTTTCCGGTAATACGGTCAACTCCTTGGTTGATGTCGGGTGATTGCTCGTGAATGGCAGAAATAACACCACAAGAATCCCCATTGAACATATATTCTCCCTTAGTATACCCAATACCATTGATTACCTCTCTTGCAATGCTTTGTACATCTAAATACGCTTCCGACTTTACCTCGCCTGCCAGCACTACTTGCCCTGTTGTAACCAAGGTTTCGCAAGCCACTTTAGAAGTTGGATCGTACGCCAAAAAATGGTCGATAAGTGCATCTGATATTTGATCTGCAATTTTATCAGGATGCCCTTCAGATACCGATTCTGATGTGAATAAATAAGACATAAAGTTTCTTTTTTTGTTTGATTAAAATTTAAAAACTAAAGATGATTGCAAACAATAGAGAAACTAAAAGAAGTTATGTTTTAGCATTTTTTATTGAGGTTGCAATCATTCCAAATTTCTCCTCCGAAAATTGAACGGCAAAATTATAAAATGCAATTCAATTATCAAAATATATCGAAATAAAAAAGTTATTGAGGTTTTACCATCACAAAATCCTTCGGATTTTTAAAATAATTGAGTCGTGGTGTAAGAGCTTCTTTAATAAAACTTACCAACTCGTCCAGCATTTTTTGTTTATAAGTTGGCTTGTAGTAGATAAGGCTTATTTCACGCACAGGGAAAGGCTTACGGAAATGCGAAGTTTTTGCTTGTTGTTCCTCGGAAAGTTGTTGGATAGCCAATTCCGGCAAAACCGTCATACCTCCTATTTTGCTTACCATCTGAATAAGGGTATTGATGTTAGATGCCATAAAATCCAAGTTTTTGGGCTTGAGGCTGCTTTCTTTCAAATGGCAAATACTTTCGGCTTGTTTTCTCAAGCAATTTCCTTCCTCAAGTAGCCAAAATCTGTTGAGATCTATATCTTCCGGTGCAATGTATTGGTCTTTTTTTGCATTGGCTTCTTCGTTGGCAGAATATACCATGAGTTCTTCATTAAATAAAAAATCTGCAAAAAACTCTTCGGCCTCCGAATAAGGCGTTGCAATAATTCCTGCATCTAATTCGCCCGATTTTAAGGCTTTTATGACATTGTCTGTTGTCATTTCTCTTACATTCATTTCGATTTTTGAGTTTTTATTAAGAAAATCAAAAATCTCGCTTGGCAATACAAAGCTGGAAACTGTAGGGATGATTCCCAAATTAATTTTTCCGGATAGAACGTTGTTCAAGAGACTTGCTTTGTTTTTGAGCTCCATTACGGCATCTACTACTGCTTTTGCTTGTTCTATAATCTGAACGCCAACATCGGTTGTTCTAATGGGATGACTGGTTCTGTCGAAAATCTTTACTTCCAATTCATCTTCAAATTTTTGAACCATGGCACTTAATGTGGGTTGAGTAATAAAACAAGCCTGTGCAGCTTTTCCAAAATGTTTGTATTTATCTACCGCGATTAAATATTCTAATTGTTGAATGTTCATAAAAAGAAAAATGTAAAATGTTATATAAAATAGACGTAACAAATATAGTAAAGTTTTGCTTTGAAACAGCGTTTTTCTCTGAATTTTGAACTAAATTGAAGATAATGCTGCATGATTTTTATCATAAAACATAATTATAATCATTGATTTATTCTATTATATTCGATATAAAAAATTAATATTGAATGGGTTAGGTCTTATTTTTAAAATTATTTTAGGCTAATTAATGGCAAGATGAGAAACCTCCAAAATTCATAATACTATGGAGTGTTTGATAAATTACTTAACTTGTGCCCAATATTGAATCATCTGTTTAGCAAGTTATTTTAATTGAAAACACCTCTAAAATCTATGTTTTTATGGAACTTAACAATGTAATTGTCGAAAAAATAGAAAAAGTTACAATACTTACCATCAATAGACCTCAAAGTCTTAATGCTCTCAATGCAAAAACCATTGCCGAACTTGGCTATGCTCTGGAAGAAGCAGAACAAGATAATCTGTGTACAGCAATTGTTATCACAGGAAGTGGAGAAAAATCTTTTGTAGCAGGAGCAGACATCAAAGAATTTAGTGATTACAACTCCGAAAAAGCAGAAGAATTAGCAAGAAACGGACAAAATACCCTTTTTAATAAAATAGAAAACCTGAGTAAGCCGGTAATTGCTGCGGTAAATGGTTTTGCCTTAGGAGGTGGATTGGAATTGGCAATGTCGTGCCATATTCGCTATGCTTCGGATAATGCTAAATTAGGGCTTCCTGAAGTGACTTTAGGGCTTATTCCGGGATACGGAGGCACTCAAAGATTGCCTAAACTGGTAGGAAAAGGTTGGGCAAATGAACTGATATTTTCAGCCAAAATGATTCCTGCCCAAAAAGCCAAAGAAATAGGCTTGGTAAACGAAGTTTTCACTCAGCAAGAACTTATGGCTCAGGCGGTGGAATTGGCTAATTTGATTTCCAAAAATTCTCCACAAGCCATTTCTAAAGCCATAAAAGCAGTTAATTGTTATGATGAGTCACAAGGTTTTGATGTTGAAATTAAATCTTTTGGAGAACTTTTCGATATGAAAGACAAAAAAGAGGGCGTAGCAGCCTTTTTAGAGAAAAGAAAACCGAATTTTTAGAGGTTCGAAGTTAAAGGGGTTAAAAGGCTAAGAAGTTATAAGGTTTATCAAGTTTATATTTGACTGTGTGAAAATAGTATTTATCAGTTAAAAGGAGCTTGTCTTCTATTTCTTTATTTTAAACGAAGTGGATTAGTTGAGCCTGTAAATAATCTAAAAGTGACTCGTTGGCTTCTTCAATAAAATTTTTAAAGTATTTGTTTACAGTTGTTTATGTTTTTTTTATCTGAAAGTCGGTTAATCTATTAAAATACTCATCAGAAATGTACAATAAATTTGATGTCGCTTATCTCAAAATGGCTTTGGAGTGGGCAAAACTATCTCATTGCAAAAGAAAACAGGTAGGAGCTTTGATTGTAAAAAATCGTACCATTATTTCCGATGGGTACAACGGAACACCTTCCGGATTCGAAAACTGTTGTGAAGACGATGACGATAAAACCAAATGGTATGTACTTCATGCAGAAGCAAACGCTATTCTGAAAATAGCCCGAAGTACACAATCCTGTGAAGGAGCAACGTTGTATCTTACACTTTCGCCTTGTAAGGAGTGTAGTAAATTAGTGTTGCAATCCGGAATCAAAAGGGTGGTGTATATTCATCAATATTCCGATGGAGAAGGACTGCAGTTTCTTAAAAATGCCCAAATAGAAGTTTTGCAAATAACCGAAGAAGAACTCAGACAGTAAAAAAAACTAAAGAACCAATTTTGGCATGGACTGGGACGAAAGGATTGAGGATTTCTTTAATTACTTAAAATTTGAAAAAAATTTTTCCGATCATACATTAGATGCCTATGTAAGTGATGTAAGGAAATTAAGAGATTTTGCCACGGATCAACTCGGTGGAGTAGGACCCGATGAGATTTCTTACGAAAATCTTCAAGAAT
>JAGOJI010000139.1 GCA_017995195.1 Cloacibacterium sp. | reverse complement strand
CGATGAGGCTCAGCGTGACAAAGATGGTAATGTTGATTTTGAAACCATAGAAAAAACAAAGGAAGAAGTCTTCAATTTATTAAGACAAACCTTGCGTCCGGAATTTTTGAATAGAATTGATGAAACCGTACTTTTCCAACCGTTGAACAAAAAAGAAATCGGAAAAATCATTCATTTCCAATTGAGAAGTTTCAACAAAATGCTGGAAAAACGCAACATTATTTTAACTGCGACCGAAGATGCCATTACTTATCTCATGAACAAAGGTTACGACCCGAGTTTCGGAGCAAGACCACTCAAAAGAGTTCTTCAGCACGAAGTTTTGAATAAGCTGTCCAAAGAATTGTTGGCAGGAAAAGTAAACGACGGCGAGAGAATTACCCTCGACTATTTCGAAGGAAGTGGCTTGGTTTTTCGCCCGACAGAATAAGATAATAAATGATTGATTATATAATTTAAAACGAAAATCGCCCCAAAAAATTGAGGCGATTTTTTATTTAACAAAGATGTAAATCTTATTTTACACCGTGCATCATTTTTACTAAGGTTTTATTTAGAGCCAAGAGTACTGTTCCACAAGCAATCACAAAAATTGCGATGTATAAGAAGATCGTTCCCGCACCTAATGATTCTACATATTTCGCTAAGAACCCTCCTAAAATATTAGCAAAGAATGAAGATAATAACCATACTCCCATTAATAACGAAGCTAATCTTGGTGGAGACAATTTGGTAACCACAGAAAGCCCCACAGGAGAAATACATAACTCACCTATGGTATGAAGTAAGTAAGTCATTACCAACCACATCAAACTTGCTTTTACGGTCTCATCTTGGATATCTCCTCCTCTTTCTGCTACAGCTCCCAACATGAAAAAGAATCCTATCCCTAAAAAGATTAAGCCTAAGCCCATTTTAGAAGGAGTAGAGAGTCTTCTGCCCAACGGAGTATTCCAAAACCAACCAAATACACCTGCCAAAACTACAATAAACAAAGCATTTACCGCTTGAAAAGATGAGGTAGGGATTGTATATCCTAATACCGTTCTATCGATAAACTTATCAGTATATAAACTTAATGAAGAGCCTGCCTGCTCGAAGCCTGCCCAGAAGAAGATAGCAAAGAAAAAGAATACAAAAATTACCGTAATTCTTTGTCTTTCTGCTTTTGGATCTTCAGGTAATTTGTTTTCTGTTTCTACTATTTTATTTTTATTTTTTGCAGCAGGTTCTACGCCCAATGTTCCTAAATATTTAGTAGCCAGCGTATTGAATAAAATTTGCCCTAAAAACATTCCGATACCTGCGGCTAAAAATCCGTATCGATAACCGTAAGAAATAATCTTACCGCTTCCGTCTTTGGTTGAGAAAATATCATCTGTTAAAACTCCTATCAACAAAGGGGCAATCATAGCTCCTAAGTTAATTCCCATATAGAAAATGGAAAACGCAGAATCTCTTCTTGGGTCACCATCTTTATACAGTCCTCCAACCAATGTAGAAATATTCGGTTTGAAAAAACCGTTTCCTATAATCAACAATAACAAACCAATATACAAGCCTGTTTGAGTATTAAGCATAAAAAGAACCAATTGACCTATCATCATGATAACACCACCTATGGTAATGGCTTTTCTCTGACCAATGTAATTATCTGCCAACCAACCGCCAATCAACGGGGTAAAATAAACAAAACCTGTGAAAAATCCATAAATAAGGGTTGCCTGTTGCGGATCTATTCCCAAACCTCCTTCCATTAAAGATTTCGTAAGGTATAAGATTAAAATTCCTCGCATACCGTAGTAGCTGAAACGCTCCCACATTTCGGTAAAAAATAATAGATATAATCCTTTAGGGTGTCCTTTCTGCTGAACTGCTGTATCCATATAATGATTTGTTAATAATTGTTAATATGGCAAAACTACACATTTTTTTTATTTACAAAAGAGAAAACGCTAAATGATTGGCGTTTTTGATGTGAAAAGTTTTATATTTTTCGGAGTTTTACCAAAAGTTTCTAATTCTGAATTAAGATTTCTTGTTACTCCTTGTCTACCAAAGAATTTTTAAGTTTTTGTAATTCGCTTTTTACAAATTCCAATCGGCTGATGATGCTCACGGTTTCATCTATTTTATCATTGGTAACCAATGCAATCCGTGCTCCATCGAGTGTGTAGCCTTTTTCCTTTACCAGATGGTAAATCATTTTAAGATTTTTGATGTCTTCCGGAGTGAAATAGCGGTTTCCTTTTTTATTTTTTTTTGGTTTAATGATGGGAAACTCCTGCTCCCAATAACGAATAAGGGAAGTATTGACACTAAATGCCTTCGCTACTTCACCAATGGAATAATAGAGTTTATCGGGTAGATTGAGGTGCATGGATTTAGATTAAAAAATTGAAAAATTAAAAAAATTAAGAAATTAGGAGTTGCTCTCGGCTATTGATTCTCGGCTCTCGGTTCTTGATTCTCAAGTCTATTTTTTTCTTACTGTTCTTTGTTCAATTCTTTTTTCGTAGTCTTTACCCTGAAAAATTCTGTGTACATAGATTCCCGGAGTGTGGATTTGGTCGGGGTCTAATTCCCCTGCCGGAACCAATTCCTCTACTTCGGCTACCGTAATTTTTCCTGCCATTGCCATCATTGGATTAAAATTTCTGGCAGTAGAACGGAAAATTAAATTTCCTGCGGTATCGCCTTTCCATGCTTTTACAATAGCGAAATCGGCATCAAAAGCATATTCCAACAGGTAATCTTTACCATTGAAATTTCGGATTTCTTTTCCTTCTGCCACTTCTGTCCCTACACCTGCCGGTGTAAAAACTGCCGGCATTCCGTAGCCTGCTGCCATACAACGGGTGGCTAATGTTCCTTGTGGAATTAGATCTACTTCTAATTCGCCGCTTAGCAACTGTCTTTCAAACTCTGCATTTTCGCCTACATAGGAGGAAATCATTTTCTTGATTTGTTTCTTTTGTAAAAGCAATCCTAAACCGAAATCGTCTACACCTGCATTATTGGAAATACAAGTCAGATTTTTCACGTCCATTTTTACGAGTTCTGCGATGCAATTTTCAGGGATTCCGCAAAGACCAAAACCACCGAGCATAATCGTCATTCCGTCTTTTATTCCTTCTAATGCTTCGGAAACATTGTTTACAGTTTTATTTATCATCGTTTTTATTTTATTAAAATTGTTATTGTAAAACTACTATTTTATTTTTTATAACGCTCGCTGCGTAAGGGATAGTAGTGGAAATCCTGTCTTTACGAGGGGCGAAAGGCTTCGGGCTTTGGTGCGGCTTCGTTCCTCGTAAAGACAGATTGCAACGGATAGCCCGACCCGAGTGGCGTTGGCAGTTCCCCGCCTTCGGCGGGGAACTTGCGTTGGCGACGAGGGATACGCCCTAAAAATATTTCAACTGCATATCCGGTTTTATTTGCAACAGAGTTTCATAAATTAATTGAATTACATGTTGAACATCTTGTTTTTCCACCATTTCTACCGTGGTGTGCATATACCTTAGCGGCAAGGAAATGAGTGCCGAAGGCACGCCTTCGTTGGAATAGGCAAAAGCGTCGGTATCTGTGCCTGTAGCTCTGCTACAAGCGGCTCTTTGAAATGGTATTTCCTTTGTTTTTGCGGTTTCTATAATGAGTTCTCTTACTTTGTGGTGTATCGCAGGTGCATAAGAAATTACAGGACCATCGCCACATTTTTGCCGTCCTTCTTTCTTTTTTTCAATCATGGGTGTTGTGGTATCGTGGGT
>JAGOJI010000059.1 GCA_017995195.1 Cloacibacterium sp. | reverse complement strand
TTGAAATGATTTGGGAAAATAATGTTAATTTTGAATCCATAAGAAGGTTTTTTTGTTGTGCAACCTCAAAGATACTTTGAGTTACTTTAATTCCTTCTTATTTTTTTATTTAGGACGCTATTGATACGAAATCATTTTTTCGGAGATATTTCTTATCGTAGAAATCATTTTTTCGGGATACAAATCTGCACGAAAAAACAAGGCATAATCAAATTTAGATTGATTTATAAGTATATTTGACTTTCTTACAAGTTCTTTTTCAAAATATTCTTTTTCTTGTTTTTGAAGATACGTTTTATCTTTCAGTACAATTCTATAAAAAATATTAGCGTATTTCTGAAAAATATTTTTTTTGAATGCAGGGATAGGCTCATCAAAAAAAGAAACCACCTCAAAACCTTGTTCTTGAAGTGCTTTCTTGAAAACCGTATTTAGTCCGCTTTTGTTGATTAAAAGAATGGTCTTTCTATTTTTCACCCGTTTTTTTACAAAGATAAAAGTTTTTCGTATTTTTGAGATTATTTATGATGGCTTTTCAAAAACATCTAATCTACTAAATTTCATCTTTTTTTAAAGATTCTATTAGTGTTTTTCTATAGTCTAATCTATCGAATATAATGTGCATTTTTTCATTTTGAGGAAGTGATATTTTGGAAATATTTATAAATTTAACCGTTAATTAATACAAATTCTATGTTAGAAAACGAATATTTAGAGAAACCTGAGAAATACTATAACGGTTTAAGACCTGAGATCTCGGATTTGGTAACAACCAAAGTAAACAGAATTTTAGATGTAGGAGCTTCCTCAGGAAATTTTGCAGAATCTTTATTATTGCAAAACAAATGCAACGAAGCCTACGGAATAGAGCCGTTTCCTGAAGCAGCAAAAGTAGCTGAAAGTAGGTTGACAAAGGTATACCATGGCGGTGTTGAAGAAAATATAAAAAACTTGGAAAACAATTTTTTTGATATTATTTTTTTTAATGATGTATTGGAACACTTACAAAATCCTAACCAAGTTCTAATAGATATAAAATCTAAACTTACCGAAAACGGATTAATTATCTCATCAATTCCTAATGTTGCATATATCAACAACTTATACAATCTTATTTTTAATCAAGATTGGGAGTACGTGGATAGCGGTATTTTAGATAAAACACATCTAAGATTTTTCACCAAAAAAAGTATTCTACGAATGTTTGATGAATGTGGTTACAATATTGACTTAATAAAAGGAAATCCATATTGCCAAAAACCTCTAAGAAAGAAATTCAAAATAGTAAACTTTTTCCCTAAAGGGAAACTCAACGACTCTATCTATCTTAATTTTTTATCTATAGCTAGTAAAAAATAAATGACTGCTGAATTTTCGAAGAAAAAATCCATTCTTTTCGTTGTTGATAAACTCAATTGGGCATACTACTTTATCGCTATTACTTTAAATGAGAACTTAAAAGCGGAATACGATTGCTTTGTAGTTTGCGAACAAGATTATTTGCTAAAAAAAGCAAAACCTTCGTCTTTATTCTTTAGGACAGTTTTTAATCTAAGACAATCTATTCTGCTATTCAAGTCCCGATTGCTGAGGCAGGACAAGTCCTACTATTTTTTGAGTAAGAATAATTATTATAAAGTTAAGAAAACCCGGGATTTTACAATTAATCTCAACTCACTGGAAAAGAATTTTGACAAAAAGCACTTCGATTTCAAAGTAGAAATGGCGTATTACTTCCAGTTTACTTCACAACTTCCCTTTCAGGCAAAAAAAAATTTGGTAGGAATCTATACCGATGGCTATCCTCACGAAGGACCTTCTGAGGATTTTAAAAACAATATTCCGTATAGAGAACTTCATAGAAAAGATTTTTTTGAAAAATATCTACAAAAATATGATGGCATTATCGTAGGTTGCGATAATTTAAAAAGAGCATATTTACCTTTTACCGATAAAATTCAGTTTGTATACGGTATTTATAAACAGCAAGAGTTTGGTAAAAATAAAAAAACTCACGAAACTTTTACCATTGGCTGGACGGGAAACCCCAACCGAGAAATGAAAGGCTTCCATGAAGTAATTCTTCCTGCGATAGAAAAAGTAAGAAAAACGGGAAGAGAAATTCGATTAAAAACTAAATTTACAGGAACTTACGATGAGCTTTTTGAGTTTTATGAAGACGTTGATTTGGTTTTAATTGCCTCACGTGCCGATTCCGGTCCTTCTCTTTTTGCAGAAGCAAGCCTGTCGAACATTCCTTGTGTTTCTACTGCGGTTGGCTTGCCACAAATGATTATTCAGCATGATAAAAATGGTAAAGTTATCAACAGAGATATAGAAGCGTTTGCAGCGGCTATTACAGAACTCTATGACGACCGAGATTTACTCAATAGCTTTGCTCAAAACATTAAAAACGATTATCTTAAAATTATGGATAACAAAGTCACCGCCAAGGGATTTGAAAACTTTATTAAAAAATTATGATGGGTACATTACGCTATAGGCTATCCGAAGCATTATCCGTTCTTTTAGGAAAAAAGAAAGCGGTACCATTGGTAGACCACCGCCTGCCTCATCGAACAATTTTCGACAAAGAAGAATTGGTTTTGACAGATGATGAAAAAAAACTTTTAGAAAATCTAAAAATCGAATTTATTTTTAGTGAATGGGGCGAGGTTCGAAAAAATAGTGGCGGAGCCGTTTTGTCTAATGACAACAGGCTCGAACCTTCACTCTCTTCCATTAGAAAATATTTTCCTAACGCCTCGTATACTTTATATGCGGATTTTGACCCTAAAATACCGGGAGTTGACACTCGGTTGGTATCATCGCCCTTTCCGAACAAAACCAATCCAAGATTTGCCTATCATACTTTGGATTATCATAAATTTTGGGGATTACTCCAATCCAAGGCAGACATTGCCATAGTGATGGATACAGATATGTTTATTTTGAATAAAGAAGTATATCAAATTATTGCATTAACTCAAAAATTTGGAATTTGTGCCCCCATCAACTCCAGAGGTTCTGTAAAAAATGACTCCTTACAAGGGATTGACGGACATTTACCCGAAGACCTAAGCAAAGGCGGAGGCAGTGCTTACAACAATTCACCCATTGCTTTTTATACAAAACATGAACCTGCACGAAAATATCTGGAAACCTGTGCCCAAATAATGCTTTCGCAGCCTTCTCGCTGCCCACTCGTAATGTGGAAAGCCGCTTGGGAAAATGCTTTTTCCCCGTTAATTTTACCTCCTCAATGGTGTTTGTGCCAAGGACAGGAAGGTATTGGAAATGAAATACTTCTACACGTAGGACACCCAAGCGTTTCGGAATACTATAAAATTAAGATGTAATTTAAGTTAAAACCGTCTTCGCCTCCTCAATATCTCTCTAAAAAACTATCTTAACCTCGGTTCGGGATAAGATATTTAATCGCAAAGCAAACGAATATTTTTATTCGTTTGATTTTCATGTATTTAAGACAAAAAAGGCGTAGAACTTATTGAAGCAATTCCCAATTTTGTATTGCTTTTTTAAAGTCTACCTTAAAAATAAAGGCTTTATTTTGTCTGGCTTGCAATAAAATAAAGCCTTTATTTTCATTTTGTTAACCCAATTCAGTTTACTTGGGCTCTAATACGCTAAAAGGAATAATGACTTCTTCCAAAGAAATTCCACCGTGTTGGTAGGTATCTTTGTAGTAGTTTACAAAGTGGTTATAATTTTTAGGATACGCCAAAAAAATGTTGTTTTTGGCAAAGATATATTTAGAACTTAGATTTCCTTTGGGCAAGAAGAGTTTTTCAGGATTGGAAACTGCCCAAACATCGCGGTCGTCATAGGTAAGGCTACGTCCTGTTTTGTAACGAATGTTGGTAGAGGTTTCTCGGTCACCAATCACTTTACTCGGTTTTTTCACATAAATCATTCCGTGGTCGGTAGTAATGGCTAATTTGAATCCGTTTTCGGCAGCCGTTTTAATGATTTTGATGAGCGATGAGTTTTCAAACCAGTTCAGTGTAAGTGAGCGGAAGGTTTTATCATCACGAATCAGTTGATCTACAATTACATTATCAGTTTTGGCATGCGAAAGAATATCGATAAAGTTATAAACTACCACCAATAAATCGTTGTTCTTATGCTGGTTGAATTCATCGTAAATCTTACGTTCAAAATCTGCATTCAGGATTTTTAAAAACTTCATAGATTTTCCCGAGAGCCCAATTCTCTTCATTTGGTCTTCCAGAAAATCCCGTTCAAATTCATTTTTTTGCCCATCTTCGTTATCGTTGAACCATTTATCGGGAAATCTTTTTTCGATTTCGGAAGGCAAAAGTCCTGCAAAAAAAGAGTTTCTTGCATATTGTGTTGCCGTAGGCAAAATACTGAAATAGTAATCTTCTGAGGTCTTGTTGTAATATTTTGTAAACAGCGGTTCTATAAGCTTCCATTGGTCATACCGCAGATTATCAATCATCAAAAGCAAGGTTTTGCCATTTTCTACTACGGGTTTTACCTTTTCCTTGAATAAAGTATGGGACATGAGAGGTTTTTCGTTGGAGTTGAGCCAATCTTCATAATTGTTTTCTATGAATTTTGAAAACTGAATGTTGGCTTCTTCTTTTTGATTTTGAAGCAAATCCGAAAACTCGTTATCCGAGACTTTATCGAATTTTATTTCCCATTTCAAGATTTTCTTATAGTATTCTGCCCACTCCTGATAGGTTTTTAGGTAAGAAAGCTCCATACTCAGGTTACGGAATTCCTGCTGGTATTCCAAAATAGTTTTTTGTTCTACCAAAACTTCGCTTTGAAGGTTCTTTTTCAAAGAAAGCAGCACCTGATTGGGATTGACAGGTTTTAGGATATAATCGGCAATTTGCGACCCAATTGCTTGCTCCATAATATGCTCTTCTTCATTTTTGGTTACCATTACTATTTTTATGGCACTATCAATATTTTTAATCATCGGTATCGCCTCCAGTCCAGATATACCCGGCATATTTTCATCGAGCAAAGCCAGCTGAAATGTTTGTTTTTCTACCAATTCCAGAGCTTCGTTCACGTTGTTTACCGAGGTTACTTCGTAACCTTTGTTTTCCAAAAAAACAATATGAGGTTTCAGTAAATCTACTTCATCGTCTATCCAAATTATTTTTGACATACTTTTTTGTTTCAGGTTTAAATTTAGCGTTCTCTATAGTTAGCATGAGTGCTCTCTATATTTCGAACACTACAAAAATACAACCAAAGTTTCCTAACATTTAGCCAAAAAAGAGTTAAAACAGCGTTAATCTCATGCGAATTTTTCAACTTTCAAAATTTTCTTCGCCAATGCCTTGTGTATCATTACTCTGGTCGATAAGGTTTTGGGGTAAATCTTTTTTGTTTTTAATGCCGAGCTTTTTCAGGTTTTGGGTTTGGTTAATCAGGTTTCCTCTACCCGAATAGAGTTGTCCATACGCCTCATCGTAGGATTTTTTGGCTTGCTCTATTCTTTCGCCCACTTTGTCGAGATTTTCTACAAACCCTACAAATTTATCATACAGTTTTGCTCCTTGTTCGGCAATTTCCATGGCATTTTTATTTTGATATTCTCTTTTCCAGAGATCTACAATGAGTTTCAAAGAAGTGATGAGATTGGTAGGATTCAGCAGCAAAATTCTTTTGTCATAAGCATAATTCCAAAGTTCGGGATCCGCTTGCATAGCTGCTATATAAGCCGGTTCGCTTGGGATAAACATCATCACAAAGTCCAAAGATTTGTCGTAATCATCATAGCCCTTATTGCTTAGTTGGTTGATATGGTTTTTTATCGATTGTAAGTGTTGGTTGAGGTGGAGTTTGTAAATATCGGGGTCGTTCTCATCAATAAGTTGGGTAAATGCGGTTAAAGAAACCTTGCTATCAATAATTACATTACGGTTATCGGGGTATTTTACAACAGCATCGGGTTGCATTTTTCTTCCTTCGAAATCAGATTGAAGATACCGGTTATCATCTCCTTTCAGTTGTTCTTGGAGAAAATATTCCCGGTTTTTTACCAATCCCGATTTTTCCAAAATACTTTCCAGTATCATCTCTCCCCAGTTTCCTTGGGTTTTGCTTTCCCCTTTCAGTGCTCGAGTTAGTTTTTTGGCATCTTCGGAAATTTGTTGGTTGAGTTCTGCCAGTTCTTTTACCTTGCTTCCGAGAGAAAACCTTTCTTTAGATTCTTTGTCGTAGGTTTCGTTTACGGTTTGTTTCAGAGCATCTATATTTTTACTAAAAGGCTCCAAAATATTTTTGAGCTGATTTTGGTTGAGGTGGGTAAATTTTTCGGTTTTTTCTTCCAAAATTCTGTTGGCTACCTTTTCAAATTGCAGAGTTGCGTTTTCTTGAATGGCAATAATTTCTTCTTTCTGTGTTTCCAAAGATTTTTTTAGAAACTCATTGTGAGAGGAAAGTTCGGTATTTTTGGCAAAAAGCATTTTGTTGGCTCGTTGGAGCTCCTCTATTTGCACGTTTTGATTTTTATTGATGATTTGTTGCTCTGCAATTTGATTTTTTTGCAGCTCATCTACAGCAGAAATTTTAGACAAATCATTTTTAAGTTCCAAAAGACTCTCGGCTTGGGAAAGATTGATTTGCTTCTCGGAATCCAAGAGCTTTCCCAAATCCTCAATTTTAGTATTGGCATTTTGAAAATCCGATTGGGTTTTAATAAACTGAGCATTGAGTGCATCGAGGTTCTTTCGAGGTACTTGAGAAGACTTCAGAGCCAAATACAAAATTCCGGCACCCAACAATACCCCTATAAAAATGCCCAACAATAGGTAAATCATCATTTCGTATAAAATTATTAAGTCGAAAATTACGAAAAAGAAAAATAACAGCGTGGCTTTGGTTAGAACTTTAAAAGTCTTCCTGTTCTACAAATGCCGTAAAATCTTCAATGGTTTCTTCGATGGATTTAAAGTATTTTCCCCCCGAAGCATTGATATGTCCTCCTCCATTGAAATATTTTCGAGAGAATTGGTTGGTATCTACATCGGCTTTGGAACGGAAAGAAATTTTGATAAAATCTTCGTATAAATCTTCCATAAAAAATGCCGACATCTGTGTTCCGGCAATGCTTAGTCCGTAATTCACAAAACCTTCGGTATCACCTTTTTCGAAACCCAATTCAATGAGTTCGTTTCTCTTTAACCACAAAACAGCCACTTTGCCTTCTTTTACCAATTCTATTCTCCCCAGAATTAACGACAAAAGTTTCAGTCGACTCACAGTATTGGTGTCCCAAGTATTGGAGGTAATTTCGGCCGAGTCGGCTCCTTTTTCAATCAGTTTTGCTACAATTCTATGTGTAGTAGCACTAGTTGAGCGAAAGCGAAAGCCTCCTGTATCGGTCATAATTCCTGTATAGAGACATTGGGCAACATCTTGGTTCACGGCATTTTCTTTGTTCAATGCTTCTATAAGGTGATACACCATCTGCGATGTCGCAGGAATACTCACATCTGAGTATACATAGTCGAAACTTTCGGGCTGCTGGTGATGATCTATTAAGATTTTAACCGCTTTTGCTTTTGTAAGCCAATCCCCTAAAAATCCTATTCGAGAAGCCGCATTAAAATCGAGACAAAAAATAACATCGGCATTATAAATGGCTTCTCCGGCTTGTTTCCGTTTGTATTCGGCTATGGTTATTTTTCTCGCTTCGGGCATCCATTTCAGAAACTTAGGAAAATCATTAGGAACAATAACTTCTGCTTCCAAACCTTGGGTTTTCAAGAAATGTTTGAGTCCCAAACTGGAGCCAATAGCATCTCCATCGGGGTTGTAATGAGTAATGATTACAATTTTTTTGTTTAGAGAAAGCAATTGAGTGATTTCCGAAAGTTCTTGTGTGTCCAACATGCCCTATAATTTGCGAGTACAAATATACCATGCAAACTCAGAATAAAAAATTAAATTAAATTTGTGGGATTTAAAAAAAATACTATCTTTGCAGTCTGAAAATTAAGACAAATATTACGGACACATTATATAAATAGAAGTAATGAAAAGAACATTCCAACCATCAGAGAGAAAGAAAAGAAATAAGCACGGTTTCAGAGAAAGAATGTCTACACCCAACGGTAGAAGAGTGTTGGCTGCAAGAAGAGCAAAAGGCAGAAAGAGATTGACCATTAGCGATGTAAGAGCTAAAAGATAATTTCTTTTAAATTATTATACGATTATGCTTGGAAATTATCTTTCCGAGCATTTTTTGTTTGTTAAATTCCCTTAAAATTTAGGCTAAAGAATTAGATTTCCTTATTTTTGAATATTGATAAGAGTTTTTTACCCGAAAATTCTTATTATTAATCAATTAATTATTGTAATTATGCCACAAAGAAACACCTACGGAGACGATATTATCATACTGAATAATGCCAAAATTGTTCAGAAAAACTTTACGGTTTTATCTCAAGTTAATTTAAATATCAAAAGAGGAAAGTTCAATTACCTTATCGGAAAAACAGGCTCCGGAAAAAGTAGTCTTCTAAAGGTTCTTTACGGACATTTACCTCTAAAGGAAGGCGAAGGCGAAGTAGTAGGCTTTGACCTTAAGAAACTAAAAATATCAGACGTTCCCAACCTGAGAAGAAAGCTCGGAATCATTTTCCAAGATTTCCAATTGCTTACTGATAGAAGTGTAGAAAAAAATTTGCTTTTCGTGTTAGAAGCTACAGGTTGGAAAAACAAAACCCTCATGGACGACCGAATCAACGAGGTATTGAGCAGCGTAGGAATGAAAACAAAAAAACACAAAATGCCTCATGAGCTTTCCGGTGGAGAGCAGCAGAGAGTTGCTATTGCAAGAGCTCTACTCAACCATCCAGAGCTTATTTTGGCAGACGAACCTACGGGAAATTTGGATCCGGAAACCTCACACGATATTATGACTCTTTTGCGAGGCATCTCTACCGAAAGAAATTGTGCAGTTCTTATGGCTACACACGATTATCATTTAATCCAAAGTTTTCCCGGCGATGCCATTCGTTGCGAAGACGGAGGCGTTCATGTACTGCATACCGAGGAATTGTTTGAGGAAAAATAATGCCCGAAGTATCCATTATTACCCCAAGTTACAATGCTTCTGAATTTTTGGAAGAAACCATACAATCTGTTATTCATCAAACCTTTAAAGATTGGGAATGGCTAATTACAGACGACCAATCCCGAGACAACAGCGTTGAGATTATCCGAAAATTCAACGATCCGAGAATTCGACTTACTATTGCAGAAAAAAACCTTGGTGCGGGACAGGCTCGAAATTTATCTTTAGAAAAAGCTACGGGAAGATTTATCACTTTTTTGGATAGTGACGACTACTGGGAACCTAACTTTTTAGAAAAAATGATAAATTTCATGAAGGAAAACCACGCAGAATTAGCCTATTCCAACTATGCCCGATGCAACGAAAAACTGGAACCTGTGCTTCAGGATTTCAAAGCCGATACGGTGGTTACTTTTGATAACTTACTCAAAACTTGTAGGTTATCTTTACTTTCTTCCATGTACGACAGCAAAAGAGTAGGAAAGTTCTATTTTCCTAAAGGCAGCAAAAGAGAAGACCATGTCATGTGGCTGAATCTGCTTAAAGAAATCCCATCAGGAATGCCTTTACCACTTACTTTATCCAAATACAGAATGCGTGACGGAAGCGTATCTCGAAGAAAAAAAGATATTATAAAAGACCAATACTTGGTTTATAAAAAATTCATGGGTTTCTCTACCCTAAAATCCGTTTACTATACCGCCCATTGGGCGTGGAATGGTTTTATGAAGTACTCGAAAATCTTCAACTAAAAATATCGATGAAGCCTTTTTGTTTTAAGAAGTTTACCATTCAGCAAAGTCCGGAAGTCTTCAGGGTAGGTACCGATGGCGTTCTTCTGGGAGTTCTGTGCAGTGTAGAAAAAGCAAAGCGTATTTTGGAAGTAGGAACAGGAACCGGTTTAATTTCTTTAATGTTGGCACAAAGAAACCCTAATGCCTCGATTTTGGCATTGGATATTGATGAAAAAGCTGTACACCTCGCTCACAAAAATTTTGAAAATTCTCCATTTAAAAACAGGTTGAGTGCAGAACATCGAGACTACAAAACATTTTCTACAGAAGAACGATTTGATATAATTGTGAGCAACCCTCCTTATTTTGAAGAAATACCTTACACTCAAAAAGATGTTTTGGCAAGACAACAGGTTGAGCTCAATTTTGAGGAACTTATCAATTCTTCTGCTCGCTGCTTATCCGAAAAAGGAATTTTTTCGGTTGTTATTCCTATTTTTTCGGAAGCTATTTTTACAGATATTTGTCGTTCAAAAGGTCTTTTCTTGACAAGAAAAACCAATATCAAAGGAATAAAAGACGGAACTGTAAAAAGATTGATTTTAGAATTTTCTTTTCAACCGAAAAGTTTAGTTGAAGACGAACTAACTCTGGAAAGTAGCCCAAGAGTATATTCTCAACAATATTTGGATTTAACTCACGATTTTCATATTTTTAAAACACCATAGCTTGGAAATTTTTGTCATTTGTTCTGCAGCGTTACTGGGTTCGGCACTTACCTTTTTCTCCGGATTTGGCTTAGGCACAATCTTATTGCCCGTTTTTGCCCTGTTTTTTCCGTTGGAAATCTCAGTAGCACTTACAGCCATTGTTCACTTTCTCAATAATATTTTTAAACTATTTTTGGTAGGGAGAAATATAGACCCAGCTATTTTGCTGAGGTTTGGACTACCTTCTATTGTTGCTGCATTTTTGGGAGCTTTTTCATTGAATTATTTATCAGATGTACCCGTGCTTTTTTCAATTGATTTTTTAGAAAAAACAAGACACATTACTTTGGTAAAATTGGTGATTGCTTCACTTTTGATGTTTTTTGCTCTTTTCGAATTGGTACCACAGCTCAAACATCTGGAGTTCAATAAAAAATATTTGCCCTTGGGTGGTTTGCTGAGTGGTTTTTTTGGTGGACTTTCGGGGCATCAGGGAGCATTGCGTTCTGCATTTTTGGTCAGAAGCGGATTGTCTAAAGAGCGTTTTGTTGCTACAGGAGTGGCTATTGCCTGCCTAATAGATGTTTCCCGACTGAGTGTATATGCCCGAAATATTGCTAAGGTTTCAGAAAAAATAGATTTTAGCCTGCTTGCTTTTGCTACGCTTTCGGCATTTGGAGGGGCTTATTTTGGGAATAAAATACTGAAAAAAATGACGATTTCTTCAGTTCAAATTTTCGTAGCAATAGCTTTGATGATTTTTTCTGTATTTTTGGGACTTGGAATGATTTAAAAGATAAAGAAATCTCAAATGTCACATATAGAATCTCAAATTGTTTTTGAGGATAACCATATACTCATCATTAACAAAAAAGCAGGACAACTGGTTCAAGGCGATAAAACAGGAGATTTGTCTTTATTGGAATTGCTGAAAGATTTTATTAAAAAAAGAGATGAGAAACCCGGAAATGTTTTCTTAGGACTGGTTCACCGTATCGATCGACCTACATCGGGCTTGGTAATCTATGCCAAGACCAGTAAAGCACTCTCACGGCTAACACAAATGGTAAAGAATCGAGAAGTAAAAAAAACTTACTGGGCTATTGTTGCAAAAGAAATGATTTTGCCTACTCAACGCCTGATTCATTACTTGAAAAAGAATGAAAAAACCAACAAGGCTACCATTTTTCCTAAGCCTACAGAAGGAGCCAAAGAAGCGATTCTTACTTATAATGTTATCAAGACATTAGACCATTATCAGCTCCTCGAAATCGATTTAGAGACAGGAAGGCATCACCAAATTCGGGCACAACTATCCAAAACCGGAGTTCCCATAAAAGGAGATCTTAAATATGGCTCTCCACGTTCCAATCCCGATGGTGGCATCAGTTTACATGCCCGAAAATTAGAGTTCTCCCATCCCGTAACGAAAGAAAAAATAGAAATTACAGCACCCGTCCCAAAGAACGATGCTGTTTGGAAAGCCTGTGAAAGTTAGTCGTTCGTGAAGTTGTAAAGTCGTTGATTGTTATTAAAGATTTTGTTGTTTGGCAGAAATTTATTTTTTCTTAACAAAATAAACCTTGTTGGGATTTAATATAAGATTGCAATTGATTTTGAAATTTTATAAAACTGTACTACCCCCAACTAACGACTTTACAACCAACAACTTTACACCTTCATGCCCTATTCTTCAAGTTCCTTGGCTTGGTAGTTTTCTACAGTTTCTATCGCATTGTTTACTACATCGCTCAGAGCCGTAATAAAGTTACCTTCTTGTGCAATATTAATGGCGTGTTTTAGGGCTTCTATTTCTTTCGGAACCACTTCGTAGGTTGGTGGATTTTCTACCGAATTGATGCCTTCCATAATCAATCCATTAATCTCCTCTTCGGATCTTCCACGAAGATGTTTCTCGCTTCGGATAATGATATGGTCGAACATTCGGGCGGCTATGGCTCCACATTCTTTAATATCTACATCTCGGCGGTCTCCAACTCCGGAAATAATACCTATTTTTCGAGTCGCTTCTACGCTTTTCAGATAATCTTCTATGGCGAGGTATCCTGCAGGATTATGTGCAAAATCAATCATCACCTTAAAATTCTTGAATTTGAAAATATTGAGCCTTCCCGGCGTAAGCTGTGCACTTGGGATAAAGGTACGCATTGCCATGGCAATATCTTCAATACCAAAGCCATACAGATAACAAGCCAATGCAGCTGCCAATGAGTTGGCAATCATGAATTTAGCTTTACCTTCCATCGTAATGGGGATTAGGTTTACTTTTTCAATCCTTATCTTCCAATCTCCTTTTTTTATGGTAATGTAGCCCTCTTCGTATACGCAGGTAATTTTTCCTTCTTTAGCAAATTTTTTGATGTACGGGTTGTTTTCATCCATACTGAAAATGGCAACTTTAGCATGTAAATCATCTACTATTTTCATAGAATATTCATCATCTGCATTGAGCACCGCCCAACCGTCTTTCTTCACGCTATCGAGTACTACACGTTTTACCCTTGTTAGATCTTTTAAATCGTTGATGTCGCTGAGCCCAAGATGATCTTCATTAATATTGGTAAGTACGGCAATATCGCATTGACTAAAGCCTAAACCTGCCCTCAAAATACCGCCTCGAGCTGTTTCTAAAACCGCAAATTCCACGGTAGGATCTTTCAAAATAAATTCTGCCGAAACAGGTCCGGTAGTATCTCCTTTTTCCAATAAGGTATTTTGGATATAGATTCCGTCTGAAGTGGTAAAGCCTACACGATACCCGTTGTTTTTAACAATGTGTGAAATAAGCCTTGTGGTGGTAGTTTTGCCATTAGTCCCTGTGATTGCAATAATGGGTATTCGGCATTCTTTACCCGGAGGATACAGCATATCCACCACCGGCGAAGCTACATTTCTTGG
>JAGOJI010000058.1 GCA_017995195.1 Cloacibacterium sp. | reverse complement strand
AACCGCCTGAAACCCCCAAAAACTATTATCAAGGGGTTCTTTTTTGAAATTAAATGTAAAGCTAAATGTAAAATAGGTATTTAGGCTGTTTCTATTTTTAATAATTTTTATTTAGGACAGTATTGATGTGCTTTCATATGAGTAATATTTAAATGTTCAAAGAACTTTGAATTACAAAGTAAATGGGTAAAAAAATATAGTTTTATTTTCCGATTAGTTTTTCAAGAGCGTTGATGTGCTCTGCAAAAGCATCTCTACCTGCCATAGTAACCCTATAAGAAGTTTTAGGCTTTTTGCCCACAAATTCTTTTTTTATTTCAATATATCCGGATTTTTCCAAGGCACTGCTATGACTTGCCAAATTTCCGTCTGTAATTTCTAAGTTAGACTTCATTTCTGAAAAATCAACCCAATCATTTACCATAAGAATGGACATAATACCCAGTCTTACACGGCTTTCAAATTCTTTGTTGAGATTGTTAATCATAAGTAACTTATAAATTGCATTTTAGCAATATCTTCGTTTTAGAGATGTATTGTTATTTGTATTTGAAATGCATGATAAAACCGTATACGATATGCAAAACACCAAAGCCAATCGCCCAAACAATGAGCCCGTGTCCTAAAAAAAACATGGAAATAAAACCTAAAATAATTTCGCAATAGCCTAAATATTTAATGTCTGAAAAAGTATATTTTTCTGCATTTACCAGAGCTAATCCGTAGAAAATAAGTGTTGCAGAGGAGAGTAAAGCGTAGAGTTCGTGATAGATTAAGCCGAAGCAAAACAGTCCGCCAACGCCTAATGGCAATGCAAAATTAAAAAGCAATCTTTTTGTAGTAGGGTGCCAAAATGGTAGTTTGTTTTTTTTACTTTTTTGTGCCGTGAAAAAATAAGCAGACAGTACCGCAAATACCATAATAACTAAAGCGATAATAATCAACTTCTTAATCAAAGTGAAGTCATACACTTTTCTGCTGTAATCAAAATAATTGACTCCGGCATCTTGTAAAACAAAGTACACATATAGTGAGCCAATTAAGGCTATTACGCCTGCAGAAACACCGGAAAGCCCACTCAATGAAATAAAACGAGAAGACCGTTCCATCATGGAACGAATGTGCGATAAATCTTCTTGATAATTTTTCGACATAACTAAAAGAACTTTGAACTGCAAAGTTATTATTTATTTTAAAACTGCAAATAAAATTTTGCAGTTTTTTATATTATTTCCCACTCAATCTTTCTTTTATCTTTTGGATACTTCTTTTGGCTTCCTCTTCCAGAACTAAACTTGCACTCATGGTGATTCTTTCCGGCATTAAGTTTTCAAAATGTTCTGTACCTTCCCAAGATACTTTTTTAATTAAAGCTAATGCTTCTGCACTTCTTGCAGATAGGGTTTGCATAAATTTTTCTATCTGTACATCCATTTCTCCAATAGAATCAAAAACTTGGTGGTACACATTGTTAGCTTTACACCATTCTGCACTTCGAAACTCCGCATCTATTGCCATTGCCGTAAAGGCGGATTTTCCCATTTTCCTTTCTACAAACGGTCCGATTACAAACGGACCAATTCCGAGATTAATTTCCGTAAGAGCCATGGCAGAATCTTGCGTTGCAAAACAATAATCTCCCGTACAGGCAATGCCTACTCCGCCACCTGTGGTTTTTCCTTGTACCCTTACCACTACTATTTTCCCGCAATTCTTCATGGCGTTTACTACTTTGGCAAAGCCTCCAAAAAATGCTTTGGAGGTTTCCAAATCTGTAATTTGCAGCAATTCATCAAAACTTGCTCCTGCACAAAAAGCCTTATCACCCGCACTTTTGAGTAAAATAGCTTTTACTTCTTTATTTTGACCACTATCTAAAATTGTTTGAGAAAGTTTTTCCAAAATATCCGATGGCATAGAATTGCTTTTAGGTGTTCCAAATGTAATAGTGGCGATTTGGTTTTTTATTTCATGAGAAACAAAGGCGTGTTGCATATTATTTTAATATTTTATTATTATATTTTTTATTTTTTCAAAATTACATTATCCAATTGAATTGAAACAAAAAATCCAACCGCATTTGCGATTGGATTTTATAGTTGGGTTGTGAAGTTGTTTGTAGTGAAGTCGTTTGTCGTTATGAAGTTGTAATAAACTCTGTTATTAAAAGGAAAAGTAGAATTTCATAATTGACACTTAGTGAATTTTAGCTTCACTTACGACAGGCGACTTTACGACTTCGCATTATTTAAAATCAGCTTCTGAAACTCCTTTGTTCACTTGAATATCAGAATGAATCATTTCAATATTCTGTCCATTAGTATTGATAAGCATTTTAGTAGGGAATTTAATTCCTTCTACCTCTGTATAATTATCAAATGAAACTTCGGCTCCTTATTTTTGCGATTTTACTAAAAGACCTGTTTTGGCATCAAAGAAAGATTTTCCTTTTTCACTGGTCATTACAATCAGTTCTTTGCCATCAACAGTCGTTTTTTCTACTGTTTTGATTTTGCCGGCATCCATAGACAATGCTTCTATGATTCTTGCCTCCTTCATTTTTTCTACCATAGGTGCAGGCATATCCATTTTGTTTCCGGCTTGCGTCATATAGCCTTTGGTTCCATCAAAAACTTGTACACTCTCTTGCCCCATCATGCTTTGTGTTCTTTTCGTTTTATTGGGAGCCATTTTGATTTCCGTTCCCGAAATTTCCATGCCCATCATCTTCATTACAGAATTCATTTTAAGGGTTTTTACTGCTTCCAATTTTGCTTTTCCGCCCAAAGCAACTATGTAGTTATCTATAACTTGTTGTGCCGTGAGAGAAGATGCTACTGCTTTTTCTTCTTTCTTTACATTTTTCTCCCAACCCGCTTCAGGCATTAGGGTAAACACCATTTTGTCTTTGGTTAAATATTTTTTGGCAACTGCCTGCAAATCTTTTACCGTTAAGGCTTTTACTTTGGCTAAGTAATTAATAATCTCATACTTATCTCCTCCTTCTATTTGGTAGTTTACGATGTTGTTTAGCCAATAGCTGTTGTCTTTTTGGTTGGTAACCTCGTCATTGGCTTCTGCTTCTTTGAATTTGTCTAAATCTTTTTGTTCCGGTCCTGCATCTGCAAATTTCTGAATTTCTGCCAGAGCAATTTTGGTTAATTTCTCTACATTTTCAGGTCCGCAAGGGAAAGAAATGTTAAAATTATAACTTCCGTAAGGTACTTTGTTTAAGCTGCCTCTGGCACCGCCTCCATAGATTCCGCCTTCGTCTTCACGCAATTTTTCAATCACTTTTATGGTTGCTACTTCGCCTAAAGCTGTTAGTGCTAAATCTTCTTTTTCATCGTATTTCGTAGCACCGCTGAACATAATGTTTACCATAGATTTAGGGTCTTTTCCTTTAGCAATGGTTTTGTTTACAGTCGTAGTAAGCGGTCTGTAGCCGGTATCTTTAAAGTTTTCTGCTTTATTTTTAGTAGGTAATGCTGCTAAATATTGCGTTGCATATTCTTTAATCTGATTTTCATCGATATTTCCAATAAAATAGAAATGGAAGTTCCCTGCATTGGCAACTTTTTCTTTGAAGATTTGGTATGCCAATTTGTAATCCGTTATTTTCCAATCTTCTTCCATTGGGATAATATTGGTAAATCTTGGATTTTTTTGGTTTAGATACTTCTGAACTTCATTTTGGAAATAAAATTGCGGATTGGAAGTTAAGTTCGAATAAATAGCAGATTGCTTTTGTTTGTAAGCGTTGAAACTGCCTTCGTCGTAATTAAGACCGGTAAAGTAAGCGTACACCATTTCAAATAGTACTCCCACATCTTTTTTCACAGTTTTTCCGTTGAAAGCTGTAGAAAGTCCGCCGATACTTGGTGTTACTGATACTTGCTTACCTGCCATGTATTTTGTAATGTCGGATTTTGTATAGCTGTTCACACCTGCTTCTCCTAAAGCCGGGAAAGCAAACTGCGTTTTTACAATATCTGCATCGGAAATTAATGACGAACCGCCCAAACTTCTTGCTGCAAATAAAATTTCGTCTTCTTTGAAATCGGTTTTTTTGTAGGTTACTTTAGCCCCGTTACTCAAAGTGAGTGTGGTAGTGCCCAATTTGGCATCTGTTTCTGTTTTTACAATTTTACCGGTAGATTTGAAAGGAGCTACTAAGTTTTTAATGGCTGCTTTTTCTTCGTAAGGCTTTAATTGTGCATTTTTCACTTCATTGAATAAAGACAATACTTGTGCTTCCGTAGGCTGAGTAATATTTTCTTTTTTCGGACCGGTGATGACTACTACACGGTTCTCGTCTCGAACCATATTTTTTACCACGGCATTTACTTGGTCTAAAGTTACCGTTGGAGCTACTTTTTTAAACTGATTAAACTCCCATTCAATTCCGGGAATAGATTCGCCTTCCAAGAAATTTCTTACGAATTCATCTACATACATTTCGCTTTCTGTTTTATCCTTATTGCTGTAAGATTTCTCAAGATTAGAAAGCATTTCTGCTTTAGCTCTGTCTAATTCTCCTTGGGTAAAACCGAATCTTTTGGCTCTTTCGGTTTCTTCCATCAAAACTTTCAAGGCGTTGAGCTGTCCTCCTTCTTTGGTCATGGCGAAAGATTGGAAAGCCTCTTTGCTTCTCGCATAGGTGCCTCCATGGTAAGTAGAACCAAATGTGAAAGGCGGATTGTTGGAATTAATGAGTTCTTTCAATCTGTTGTTCAACATGGTAGTGAATAGGTTTTTCACTATGTTTTGGTTGTATTCTTCTACTGTAGTATCCGGTTTGAAGTTTGCTAAATCTTTGTAAACCAATTGTACTCTGGAGAATGTAGCGTCCGGATCCGATTCTACAGAAACCAAAGTTTCTTGGTGAACAGGCACATCAAAAATTTTTCTTTCTCTGGTTGACTGGTTGGTATATTTGCTGAAATTGGCTTTTATTTTTTGTTCTATTTCATCTACATTGATGTCTCCAACAACGATTAGTGCCATCAAATTTGGACGGTACCAATCTTTGTGGAATCTTCTAAGAACATTCGGGTCAAAAGTTTCTAATATTTTTTTGTCGCCAATAGGAAGTCTTTCAGCATATTGAGATTTGTACAATAATTTCGGTAAATACCTGTCGAGCATTCTTTTATCAGGACCTAAACCCAAACGGAGTTCTTCTAAAACTACGCCTCTCTCTTTATTGATCTCTTTATCGGTAAGCAGTGCGTTGAAAGCCCAATCTTCCATTACTTTTAGTCCGGCATCTAAATTACCGGGCTTGTCCAAAGGTACGGGAAGCATATACACCGTTTCATCAAAACTGGTGTAGGCATTGAGGTGTTGACCGAATTTTACCCCGATGGATTGTAGAAAATCTACCAATTTGTTATCCGGGAAGTTTTTAGTCCCGTTGAAATTCATGTGTTCCATGAAGTGGGCAAGACCTTTTTGGTCGTTATCTTCCACTAAAGATCCGGCATTTATAGCCAATCGGAACTCTACTTTTTTCTCGGGTTTTGTATTCTTTTTAATGTAATACTTCATCCCGTTTTCCAGTTTCCCAATTCTGATGCTTGGATCCACCGGAATGCTCTGTGCGATAAGATTCCCTATCATTACAAACAGTAGGGAAAAACTCAATAGAAATTTTCTCATTATTATTTTTACTTTAAACTTATGTAAAGATAATGGTAAAATTCTCTATAGGCAAACGCCCAACACCGCAATGGTAGTTAAAGTAAAGTTAAAAAAAACAAAAATCCGCCACAAGGGCGGATGTATTGTATACTCTGTAGCGAGGTTTAGTTTTCCTCTTCTTTCGTTTGAATTTCTTTCATAAATTCATCATAAGAAATCTTTTTCTCGTTTTTCTGTGCTTTCTCCAAAACAATGCTTCTTATTTTTATCAAAAGAACTTCAGATGAATATTTTCTTACCTGTTCTCTGTCTTTTAGCATTTCCATTACATATCTGTGGATTTCTTCTTCTCCCAAATGATGAACGCCATAAGACATCAATTGGTTTCTGAAAGATAGTTTGGCATGGTTGAGTACTTCTTCAAAATCATACTGGATATCGTGTGTTGTTCTCAACTTGTTCTCTACCATTTGACTTTTGAGGAATGCTTTTTCGTTTTCAATTATTTTTTTAGCTTCTTCCTCATCTTTTATGGTTTCATTGGTACTCATGACAAACTTTACCAAGAAATCTTCAGGGATTTTTAAGTAATCTTCCGTATTTATTTTTTCTAAAATTTTGTTTACGAATACTGCATCAGAATTTTGTTGGAAGAAATCATCTAGTTCGGTTTTTACCTTTGCTCTTAGTTCTTCTTCAGATTTTACAACATCTTTTCCGTATACTTTGTCGAATAAGTCCTGATCGAGCTGAGCGTCTTTCAGTTCAAAAATTTCTTTTACTTCTACCTGGAATTTCTCTCCTCTGAAATTGAGAATCTCTACCTGATGGAAGCCTAATTCTTTAGCTAATTCGTTGTCATCGGCTGTAAGTTGCTCCATAGAAACCTCTTTGGTGTCTCCTACCTTCATTCCTTTTAACAAGGCGAAAGATGCTTTGTTTTCTGCTGAAGCTGTAAGTTTTTTAGGCTTATGTACCGGAGTTACTCCTTCTTCTACAATTTCTGTAACTTCAAAGTTAATATGTCCTTCTTTGGAGATTTTATCTTTGGTTTCTTTGGTAGCAAACCTTTTTTGCATATTATTTACGCTTTGGTCTACCTCTTTATCGGAAGCCTCTACTTTGAAATAATCAGCTTTGTATTTAGACAAATCGATTTCAAACTCAGGCTCGAAACCAATTTCGAAATTCACAGTAACTTCTTCGGCGTTATAGTCCAAGGCTTGAGTGTCTTGTGCAATAGGCTGCCCTAAAAGTCTGATATTGTTATCGGTAATATACTTATTTAATGTTTCAGAAATCTGTTTGTTGATTTCGTCTAAGGCAACAGCTTCTTCGTATTGTTTTTTAATCAAGCTCATTGGGGCTTTTCCTTTTCTAAAACCCGGAATATTTGCTTTTTTGGCATAAGAAACCAATGCACTGTCTACCTTATCTTTGTAATCTGCTTTATTCAACGTAACGGTAAGCTGTGCACTTACTTCGTCATGATTTGTTTTCGTAACATTCATTTTATCTGAAATTTTAGAGTGTAAAAGTACGATTTTTTTTCATTAAAAACTTGAAGGAATCATGATAAATTTCAAGATTTTCGATTTCATGATATGCTAAGGGTGAAAAATAAAAAAAGCAACTCTACGATATGTAAAGTTGCCCAATATTTTTTGGTGAAACGTTATTTTTATTTATTCTGATTTTGCAGTCTTGCCCAAAAACATTTTGAACAGTACCGGTCCTGTAGTAATAATTACAATTCCTAAAACAATATATTCTAAATGTTTTTTCAAATCAATTCCGAATTGATCCATAAACAATTTATCCAAGTAATGCCCTGCAAAAATCATGGAAAACGACCATGCGATTGCACCTATTACATTGTACAGAATAAATTTCTTTTGATCCATCTTCACAATTCCCGCTACAATGGGAGCAAATGTACGAATCATGGGTAAAAACCTTGCCATAATGATTGCTAATGCTCCATTTTTTTCGTAAAACTCTTGTGCACTCAGCAAATGCTTCTTTTTGAATAATAAGGAATCTTCTCTTTTGTAGAGCATTGTACCGCTTTTTACCCCGAACCAATAGCCTACCATATTTCCTATGATAGCAGCCAGTGCAACTGTAGAAGCAAGTAGGGTAGTATCTAAGAAATCGTTTCCTACAGAGCCCAAACTCTCTCTAATAATAGAAGTGGAATAAATTCCGGATACAAAAAGTAAGCTGTCGCCAGGCAAAAAGAAGCCAACGAACAAACCGGTCTCGGCAAATACAATAAAAAGTATTAGCCAAAAACCGCCTAATTTGATGTAAAATTCAGGATTGAGTAAGTCTTTCCAACTTTCGAAGTGTTCCATAATTTTTGTAAAGTGCAAATATAGAGTATTTGGTAACATCAAACAACGGCTACTTACAACTATTTAAAAAAGACCTTTGCTATTATAGAAATACGTCCATTAAGCCTTCCGGAAGGTTCATTTTAATGAATTTTTCGGTGCGGTTAACCTCCAAAATCCAATCTTTAATAATGGGTATAATGATTTCCTTGTCTGCTAATTTTAGCATAAAATAATGTTGAGAAGTCTGGTCGTTGATAGATGCTATAATTCCGCAACTCTTGCCGTCTTCTTCCATGATTTCGAAGCCTAAAACTTCGTGATAATAAAATTGATTTCCTTGTAAAGGAGGAAGTGTATGCAGCGGTAAATATACATTTTTACCTATAACCTGATCTACCAATGCTTCATTGGAATTTTTAAAGAATATATTCAGGGCATCTGCTTTGCTGTAGGAGAGTTTTTCAATAAAAAAAGGAACCAATAATCCATTGATTTCAATGAATATTGATTCCAGTTTTGCGTAATATTCGGGTTGGTCGGTATCCAATTTCAGGATAACATTCCCCGAAAGACCATGTCTGCGAGTAATTTTGCCAAGAAAATAGCAATCTTCTTTTCGCATCAGGTATTTTTTTAAGCCTCAGGAGTTTCCTCTGCCTCTGCTGTTGGTTCTTCGGTAGCTTCTGCAACTGCCTCTTCAGCAGGAGTTTCTACTACTTCTTCCGCAGGAGCATTGGCTGCTTCCTCTGCTGCTTTAGCATCTGCTTCTGCTTGAGCTGCTGCATTAATTCTTGCTTCGTTTACTTTTGCTTCTGCTTCCAAAGCTGCTTTTTTAGCTTCTTTTTGCTTTTTAGTCAAAGACTCTTTTTTGTTTTCAACAGCTTTCTCTTTCTCTGCCAACCAAGCATTGAATCTTTTCTCTGCTTCGGCTTCGTCAAAAGCACCTTTTGCAACACCACCTTGTAGGTGTTTTTTGTAAAGAGCTCCTTTGTAAGAAAGAATTGCTCTTGCAGTATCCGACGGTTGTGCACCGTTGTTCAACCATTTTACCGCTCCGTCTACATCTAATTCTATAGTTGCAGGGTTGGTAATAGGATTATAGATTCCCAATTTTTCGATGAATTTACCATCTCTTCTTGCTCTGGAATCTGCTACTACAATGTGGAAAAAAGGCTTCCCTTTTTTACCGTGTCTTTGTAATCTAATTTTTACTGACATAAATATTTGATTTTGTGGGAACTCGTCCCGATTAATTATTGAGGTGCAAAGGTAATCATTTTCTTTGAATTGAAAAAACTAATTTCCTTGCAAAACAATCGAATCATACGTTTCATTTTTATTATTTTTGGAGAAAATATTTTTTTATGATTCATTCTCAATTTTTACAGCATCTACAGAACGAACTTACTCAAATAGAAAACGATGGACTCTACAAACGAGAACGCATCATTACCTCCCAACAATCTGCCGAAATTGTAGCTAACGGAAAAACTTTGCTTAATTTCTGTGCTAATAATTACCTCGGGCTTTCCAATAATCCGGAAGTAATGAAGGCTTCACAAGATATGATAGAAAGCCATGGCTACGGAATGTCTTCCGTTCGCTTCATCTGTGGAACGCAAGATATTCACAAAGAATTGGAAGCTAAAATATCCGAATTTCTCGGAATGGAAGATACTATTCTCTACGCTGCTTGTTTTGATGCCAATGGTGGTGTTTTCGAACCTCTTTTTACCGAGCAAGATGCCATTATCTCCGATGAGCTCAACCATGCTTCTATTATTGATGGAGTTCGCCTTTGCAAAGCAGCACGCTACCGCTACAAAAACAATGATATGGCAGACCTTGAGGCACAATTGATTGCTGCGAATGAAAAAAATCACCGGTTCAAAATCATTGTAACCGATGGTGTTTTCTCGATGGACGGAATTGTAGTCAACCTAAAAGGCGTTTGCGATTTAGCTGAAAAATACAATGCTTTGGTAATGGTAGATGATTCTCATGCGACAGGATTCATTGGGAAAACAGGTCGTGGAACCCACGAAGCCAATGAGGTAATGGGAAGGGTAGATATTATTACATCTACACTCGGAAAGGCTTTAGGAGGAGCTTTGGGAGGATTTACGTCCGGGAAAAAGGAAATCATTGATATGCTTCGTCAACGTTCGCGTCCTTATTTATTTTCAAATTCTTTGGCTCCCGGAATTGTGGGGGCGGCTTTGAAGGTTTTGGAAATGATTTCCAAAGATACTTCCCGAAGAGACCAAGTGATGCAAAATGCCCAATACTTCCGCGAAAATATGCAAGCCAAAGGTTTCGATATTCCACCGGGCGATGCTGCTATTGTTCCGGTAATGCTTTATGATGCCAAACTTTCTCAAAAAATGGCAGAAAAACTAATGGATGAAGGCATCTATGTTATTGGTTTCTTCTATCCTGTAGTACCAAAAGGTAAAGCAAGAATTAGAGTACAACTTTCGGCGGCACACACAAAGGAACATTTAGATAAAGCGATTGCTGCTTTCGAGAAAATAGGAAAAGAATTGGGAGTGATTTCTTAGAAATTGAGTTATAGCTAAATCTATATAAAATGTTATTGGCTACGCCGAAATAACATTCATCGACTAAAAGGAGATAATCTTCGATTTCCGACTGAGGAGAAATATTTGAGATTCTTCAGTTCACTGTTTTTCGTTCAGATGACATGGTTTCTCTTTAATCACAAACTATAATTGACTATACCTTAACCCCGAGTCAGTGGGCAAAATAGAAAAGAGGTCTCAAAATATTTGAGACCTCTTTTATTTATTATTTAGAATGCTTTTTTTACATTGGTCCATCATCGCCACCGAAATCTCTCGATTGCTCTTGTCTTCTTGGTTTTGTTTTTATTTCTTGGGCATCTTTGTTTTTGAAACGATAAGAAAGACTGAGCATAATGGTTCTTGGCATCATTTGCATATTCATCTCTCTGTAAAAAGTTTCGCTTTGTGTTGTTGCACGTCTTCGTCTGCTGTTAAAAATATCCTGAACACTTAAATTGAGAGTTCCTTGATTGTTCCAAATGTTTTTATTCAAACCAAAATTAGCCACATACATAGGCAATCTTTCGTTTTGGAATGTTTTCACAGGGCCGTTATAGTTCCCCTGTAGCTGCATATTGGTGGTTTTGTCGAGTTTAACAGAGGCTGTAAGCCTTATTTGGGTAGAAAATCCTTCGTTCTTAGTAGTTTTTCCATCGAAAGAAGATTCATTATTGTAACCAAATAAGTTAAAATTTCCAAAAAGTCTCAACCATTTGTTGGCATTGTAGTTATAATTAAAATCTAAACCATAGCGGTCTTCGGTACCAATGTTAGCCGGCATTGTAAGATTGTATCTTTCTCCTGTTTGGGTATCTGTCATCTCCCGAACGGTCATGTTGATGTCATCATTGGTTCTTTGATAGTATAAAGTAGGATTCAGCGTTATTTTACTTCCTTTAGAATAATTATAGCCTAATTCAAACGAGTTGACATAAGAAGGGTTCAAATCTGCATTTCCCTGAAATCGAGAAGATTTGTTCTGGATTCTTTGTGTAGGAATGAGTTGAAAACCTCTCGGCCTGTTGATTCTTTTGGAATAATTTAAGGAAATCTGGCTATTATCGGTAAGGTTATAGCTCAAGAACACCGTCGGGAAAAAACCGCTGTAATTTTTAGATGTTTTTTGATTTTGTTGGTCTAAATCACTATAGTTAATATCAATACCCGTGTTCTCGTTTCTTACTCCCAGTTGATACCCAAACTTATCGAACTTACTTTTGAACTGAACATAAAACGCCGAAATTTTTTCGATATAATCAATGGTACTTGTTCCGCTCTTTATTGGTACGTAGGTGTTATTGGTAGTTTCGGCATATTTGTTATCGGTAACGCTGTTTCTGTCATCGTATCTGGCTCCGGCTTCCAGTTTAGATTTTTCTCCTATAGGCAATTCATAATCTGCTTTGGCAATCCATGTTTTTTGGGTATTGGTGTTCTCTATGGCAAAATTCTGAATTCCGTATTCATTATCTGTAAGTCTTTCTGTACTATTGTTATCGGAATCTTGGTAACTTCCGCTCAGAGCAAACAAATGTCCTTTGTTGTTGAATTTATGCTCTAAACCGGCATCGAACTGAATGTTATTGTTTTCTCCGTTTCCGAGAGAAATTCTGTTGGAAAGCTTGGTGATGCTACTGTTTTTACTCGTATTAATATCGGAATCGCTTTTGTTGGTATTGATGTTTACAGAAGCATTTACCGAAGTTTTTTCTGTAAAATTATAATTAAGCCCTGTGTTGACGTTGTAATTTTTAAAATCATTCTTCATTTTCATGGAAATATCCTGAATATCCCTCGGAAAATATATTCCATCAGTAGTTCTGGCATAAAATTCCTGAAAAGTAGTACTGTTGCTTTCCATTCGCCCAAATCCACCACCACCGTTTACAAACCATGTAAGTTTTCCGTAATTCCAAGACAGGTTGGTATTGAGCCTTGATTGTGGAAGATAACCTATACTTCCTTCAACGGAGCCATTAAAACCAAGACCTTTGGATTGTTTAAGAATAATATTCAAAATTCCGGCTGTTCCACTTGCCTCGAATTTGGAAGAGGGATTGGTAATTACTTCTATTCTCTCGATTTGGTCGGCAGGAATGTTTTTAAGGGCGTCATTGTCATTGGTAATTCCAAGGATGGAAGAAGGTTTACCATTAATCAAAAATTTCACATTGGCGTTTCCACGCATACTTACACTTCCGTCTGCATCTACATTTACCGAGGGCACATTGTTGAGAACTGTTTGGAGATTTCCTCCTTTTGCTGTGAGATCTTGATCTACACTGTATACTTTTTTATCGAGCTCTATTTTATAAGGTTGTTTTGATGTAGCTGTAATGGTAACGCCCTCTATATCTTTGGTTTTTGAAACAGAAGGAGCTCCATCGGTCTCTATTTTTATATTGCCTAAATCTGAAGCTCCATCTATTTGCTTCGCAAGTGTTATTTTTTTGAACTGAATGGCATCTACAGTAATATCATAGCTTCCCTTGGTAAGAGTAATGCTAAAGTTACCTTTTTCGTCGGTAAGTGTAGCGTCACTCCATACTTTATTGGTTTTGTGCTTAAACTCTACCGAGGCATAAGGAACTCCCTGATTAGCTTCATCTACAATACGCCCTTTCACGCCTTGTTTTTCTTGAGCAAAAGCCATAGCAGTTATCCCCAAAAGAAAAGTTAAGCCCAGTGTTTTTTTTCTAAAATTACTTATAAACTCCAGCCTGATCATATTTGTTAATTTTAAGCATTAATCTTTTAGATGCAAGAAATAACTAAAAGTTAAACCCCGCTTTTTAATTTTTTTAGTAACCGAAATTTATTTTATTTGTTTCGAGTTGAGCCAATCTTGGTATTCTTTTGCGTTTTGGGCATGTTCTACATCGCTTGCTGTAAATTTGTGGTAACCAAAGCGTTTTGGGTCAGCACACATATAAATATATCCGTGGTTATCGGCATTCAAAACGGCATCTACCGAAC
>JAGOJI010000057.1 GCA_017995195.1 Cloacibacterium sp. | reverse complement strand
GTTCCTCATGGTAACATCGGCTCCTATCAGCGGAGCAAACTCTTCTACATAGCCCACTTGTGAGAAAACATAAGGGTTCAGTTTATCCTTGTTGACATCAACACCGGTTGGATTGTTAAAATAATCGATGCTCGATTGTATTCCCGAGGCGGTATAAGTAGCCTTATAACTGTGCAATACATCAAACTTATTGAACTGACTATTGATGAAAGGTATGTTTCTAAGTCCTGAATACGTAATTCTCCAGTTAGGTAACGGGAATTTAGGTTTTGTAGGACTATTGGACATATTCACTTCCCTGCCCTCTACTGCCGATTGAAATGCAGGAAGCAACACGTAAGCATTGGTAATTCCATGTCCTTCGGTGAAGCCATTGGGTTGTAAAAGTCCTCCCATTTTTTGCGATACAATCTGTGCATTGGCTATCATATTTCGGAAAACCTCATCTCCATCTTTAAAAGATGTTTTCAGCAAAGCATCGGAATAGGAATAGGTAATCAGCTCGTTGGCATAGGCAAGTTGCCCATTATTCAAAATATTATAACCACCCTGTACAAGATTACTGGTATAGTTTTGCAAGAAGTTGAAATCAATTCTCAAATCATTCATCGGCTGAATCTGGATATTTCCCGTAATGGCTCTATTTTTCATTTGCGTAAACGGATCGTTCATCAAATCAGAAGAAGAAACCCATTGATTCTCAATAACCAATCTTCTAATATCGGCTTGGGAGCCCAATAAAAACCCGTAAGTAGGACCTCCCAAACCTTGTCCGTACCCATAGAAATTAGGAGACGACAGGATTCCCGGAAGCACGGTTCCGTTGTTTTCGTTGTACGATACGTCTACCTGTTTTATAGAAGTTAACGCATAAGCTACCGCCTGAACAGGAGACAACTTATTTTTGAAAGTATAAGGCTTGTAAGGCACTTTTTTCCCTTTCTGTAATGCCTGATTGTAAGCTGTATTTAGAGAATCTATTTCGCTTCTTCTCTTCTGCATGGTTTGGTTGATCTTCTGGAAATATTTGAATTTTCCGAAAAGTTTGGGAATATCCACAGAACCAGTTGCCGTTGTGGTATTGGTATTCTGAGCCAAGTTTCCTAAGTTCTGATCCAGCATTACAGTAGACCTTGCATTCCAGTTGTATTGAAAGCCATAACCTACCTCAGCATTTACAAAATCCAAGAAAGGTATATATTCAAAAGGAAGACGGTAATTCATTTGTACTTTATGGTTATAAAGCACCGGTCTTCCGGCTCTGAACGGCTGAGAGAAAATAGAACGCGAATCCATATCATTCACATAGGAATGGTCGTTCAAAGTACGTGTTGCCGAAGAAATATCCAACTTCAAAGATCGGCTTAAATTGAACCCAAGATTATACTGCCAACCGAAATAGAAATTTCGGTTTTTAATAGGAGCAAAATCCTGTGTTCCAACACCTGTTAGCAGAGATTCTACATTTCTGAATTCCAATTCGGAGTAGTTCCTGTCCAATTCTGTTCTGAAAGAAAAACGAGAAGGAATCGGGTTAAAATTGAACTCTTTTACCCAACGTAAGTATTTTCCATATTTGGAATCGTCCTTAATTATTTTATTGAAAGGCTTTATAACAAAAGGTTTAAAATTAAAATTATAATCTATAAAACCTCTCAGATATTGCCGATAATTTCGTTTGGTATAGATGTCTCTGAAGTAGTCATCGTTGTACATAGCGGTTACCGTAAGGTTTTCCACATCGTAGAACTTAGGTTTTTTATCAGGGTTCATCCGCTCTTTTCTCATATTTACAATGCCTATACTTCTTTGCTGAGCATAGGTTCTTACGGTTTGTTTCAGTTCATCTTTCTTAGGACTTTTGTTAAATTCTACATCATTTTCTATTGGGTTATATTTCGGGTCCTCTATAGTCTGTGAGTAGGAATAATTCACTGGTATCTTCATCCCTGCTTTTTCGGGCAAGAATTTATCTACATTCACGGTTGTATTAATGGTAAAAGCAGAGTTGGTTGTCTGGGATCGTTCCACAGGTTTTTGAATAATAGAGCCAAATCCTACGCTAGAGTAAGAGCCGGCTGCATTTACCATGGCAAAATCTCCTAAGTTAAAATTCAGACTGGCGTTTCCGGCATAGCCTCCTTTGTTTTCAATCTCCGAAAGCCTTATTTCGTTTACCCAAAGTACTACATCTTTCGGCATATTTTCCGTATTTCTTACCCCAAGCATAATGGTGGTTATATTCCCCAAACTGGGACGACCTTTTACATGAATTTTTCTATTGGCATCACCATATTGTGCATCTGTAAATCTTACATCGTACTGGTTAGTTGCTTGGTCTCTCCGCATTTTTGCATTTACAAACTCTTCTATCGCCAAATTGATTGTATTTTCCAAAGGCCAAATTTCCATAGCTGTTCTTGCAGAGCCTTGGGTATATTTTAGCGAGGCTTCGTATTCATAATAATTATCGGTAGCATCGCTCCCAAAACGAATAAAAAATTTGGTTTTATCGTCTAATGCCGAAGAGGTTCTATCTTTCAGGTTTTCTGCATGTACAAAGAGTTCCAACTTTTTGAATCTTCGCATATCCAATGCTATATTTTTGAAAACTCCTCTCGCTTCGTTTCTCAAACTTTGTACTCTCATGTAGAGCGAAGCCTCATTTTGTCTTTGGGCACCGGCATTTCCGCTCAGTACTTGTCTATCAATTCCCGGAGGCAATACATATGGCGGATTTCCTCTACTATTTTCTTCTAAATTTACGCTGCCTACTTCCAAGTTGGAAACATCAGGAGAGCCGGTTCCCTCGTCTTGAGATGATACATTTGCCGAAAAAATATTTTTGGTGTATTTTCTCCAATCGCTTCTTACCAAATCGAATGTTCCGAAACGAATGGTCGAGGTGTGGTCGAAACCTGTTAATAACATTCTGGCAAAGCGTACATTATTCAAAATACTTGGATCTTTGTCTCCACCGGTTTCGTTGGGATCCAAATTGGCTACCGGAATTCTGAACAAAAACCATTTTGTGGTACCGGTTTGCCCGTTTTGGAATTTCACAGAAGTGGTTTTTACATCTACAATATTATTTTGCCCTAAAGCCAAACTGTTTTGGTCTAATTTGATGGTATATTGGTTGTAGCTCTCGTTTTGGTCGAGGTTAAAATCTCTGTTTACGTCTTCTGCATCGGGTGTTTGAGTGGCTACTTCTAAGGTATTTGCCTGCGAATTTCCTTCTACATTTCGGAAATATTTGTAACGCTCTACCAAAGATGAGGCTTGACTTCCCTGAAACTTATCCGACATATAAAACACAAAATTATCTGAAGCCGGATCGCTGATATTCAGAACGGGATTCATAAAATTTACACCAAATTTGATGGCTTCTTCTTCATTTGAAAGACCATCATAACCCAAATCTTGAGCCGTTCTGTTGGCTCCTTCGGAAGAAAACGCATACAGAATAGGTTGTTGTTTGGGCTGATTTCCCCAGTTACTTACCGAAGTTTGTACCGGAGCATCGGGCGTTGGCAAACCGTTTTCGTATTGCAATTTTCCGTCTTTCAGCACATCTTCGGAAACATTTCCTAACTGAAGTAGAAGTTTCGGCTGTGCTCCCAATGTATTGCCATCGGCATAAGGATCCATCATCCAAAATTCTACATATTCTATGTTGGAACCCGTGAAATTGGAAACCGTAATAGGTCGCATTAAACCTGCCCATCTCTCTTGTGTTGTTTCGTTTACGGGATTCACATTATAAGGTCCCCTTTCTGTAGGGAAATAGGAAATATCTAAAGTATTGGTAAAAGTTTGCTCACCGGCAACCATATCCCGATTGTTGAATAATTCTGTAGTATGAACACGGCGAGAAGCGTGGTTGGAAAGACTCTCTGCATTGATTCCGTTGGGTGCTTTTCCACCCACTCCATAAAATCTCGGGTCTATGTTGTACCAAGTCAGGAGTCCGCGTCCGTTTCCGTGTGCGTGATTGTCATTAAGATTAGAATTATTAAAAATAGGCTCCGTATTTTTTTCCGGTTTCGATGCCAAACTCCACATTCCTGGTTCTTTCAGTGATATTTTAGATGTTGTTTGTTCAAAATCATCGATATAAGACTGGTCATTAATGCCTTTATTTTCTCCGGGAATCAAATAAGCTGCTTCCGCTTTGAAATTGATATTGGAAGGAGCTTCTGTATTTATGAGCGGAATTTTGTCTGCCAATCTGGTTAAAAAAGGAAGTTCGTTGTTATACATCAAGTTGAAGCCTACCATAGTATTGTTTACGGCTTCGTTACCGTACTGCACCTTTTGTGTTAAAGGTCTCTCGGAGTAGTTAACAGCTGTTGCTCCTATCAGTAAATGTTCGTTAATTTTTCTCTCCAAATTCAAGCCTAAAAATCGTTTTCTCTGCGTATTGAAAGTGAGCTGATTCTCTAAACTGATATTAATGGCTTGCCCCGATTGCTTGATGGCTTCGTTGATAATAGTTACCCTTCCCAGCATATAGTCTACCGTATAGTCTTGCCCTTCTGTAAGCTGCATGCCATTTGCTGTTACCTTTACCGAACCTTGAGGAACATTAATAGCTCCGAGGGAAATACCGCTTCCTTGTCCTCCTTTGTACCTTCCTTCCATGGTATAGCGTAATGCCAGATTGTTTTGGGAGGCTACTTGTTTCTGTTGGGTATACAACTCATTGAAAACAAACTGAGGATCATTGTTCCCCAAAGTAGTCTCCATAAATTTACCGAAAGGTTGAGCTTTGGTAAAGATTAATTTTCCATGTTGTGCATCAGCAGTAATTCCTTGTACAAAATCGAATATACCATCTCCCGTAAGACTTCCACTTTGCTGAAGGTCATTATTGGCATTTAATCGGTCCCAGTTGAGTAGCTTAAGCAAATTAATATCCTGAACGTTGGTTCCCGGTAAATAATTAACCTTGCCATTGTTAGGATGGCGATAATATACATTCAAAATAAAACTTGAAGGGTCTACCTGATTGGCATTGAGGGCATAGATGTTTTTCATCATCAAATTCCACATGGGCGATCCGGTACGTACAGTAACATTAGGCTTTAGTAGTTTGGTAATGAGTACGGAACTTTCCTCCGAAAACTCCCCTACTTTGTACACCTTATTGGAACCATTGAGGATATAAGAGTATGCAACCGATAAGAGCTGGTTATCATTTAGGCGTTGGTTGAGCGAAACATAACCCAACTGCGGATGAAAGGTATATTCATTGGCATTTAGCCTTCTGGCTCTCCTGTTGAAAATAAAATTTTCGCCATTTTGATAAGGTTGATTGGAATTGGTAGTGACATCAAAAAGAGATTGATTATTGATGACATTGTACGCAGTATTGGCATCGCGTGTTCCTCCAAACAAGTTACTGATGTCTTGATAAAGATTATTTTGTGTATTATCGGGATACAAACCTGTTGTTTGCCCTTCTCCCAAATCCCGAATTCCCATAATACTTTTCTGCTCCTGAAGATTGCTCGCTCCTTGGTCCAACACCCAAACTTCAATTCTGTTGATATTGATTTTTGAATTTAACAAAGGATATTGCAACAAAGCCTTATCGTAGTTATCAAAAAAGTATTGCCCAATGTAATAGTGCTGGTTGTCTTCGTAATCAATAGCATTTATTTTGAATGTATTCATTACGCCACCACCTTGTACTACAATATTTCGAGCTTCGCCCTGTTGTTGAGAGAACACCAAAGTCCCTTTGGTTTTGCCTAATTGAAATTCTGTTTTTAATCCAAATAAAGACTCCGAACCTCTAATTAAACTGGTAGAAAGTGGCATATTTACATTACCAAATTCCACTCTCTTTATGATTCGGTCTTCTCCACCGGTAGATTTATCATTCAATCCCTTAGATTGCAAATCTTTCCAGCTTCCTTTGGATTGCCACACCAAATTCATACGATTTTCGAACGCAAAACCACTCTGAGTATCATAGTTCGCCTTGAGTTGTAGATTTTCTCCTACTTTCCCCAACAATCCCAACTGGATTCTTTGCTGGATATTAAATGCAAAACTCGAGCGGTTTTGTGGAAGAATCAAAGGATTTTCTATTTTTTGATGTAAAATTCCTAAATCAAAAGAAGCATAACCTTGCGGAATAACTTCAATTTTGTTTCCTCCAAAAATGAGTTCAAAGAGCTTACTATTAATGGTAAGACTTGGGATAAGTCCTTTCCTTATAGCATCTGTCTCATCTTTTCTGAAAAGAAGATTATGCCTATCCGATTTCTCACGATAATACTCTTTGGCTTGTTTGTTCATCATATACTCCGAATATTGCTTGGGAGTCATTACCAATGGTGCTCCTGTTGTAATATTCCCAATCTTAGGGTACAGGTAGTATAGGTCCATTTTAATATCGTAGAAGGTTTCGTAGCGAACATGATTGGGCATGAGAAAACCTTCTTTGGCAACTTTTAGAGAATCCTTAGGCTGAGTTTGAGCATAAAATACTACTGTAAAAAGGCAAAATAGCGTTGTAAGTATTTTATAGAGAAAATAATTCTTCTTCACAAAAAGTTATATGTTTTTCAAAATTTGTTTTATTAAATCTTCCACACGAATATCGGGAGATTGCTTTAGGATTTTATCTGCAATTTTCTCGCTCATTTTTTTCGGAATCCCTAAAACTTCTAATGCAGATAACGATTCTTCTTTCACTTTATTGTTTACAAATGTAGAATTGTCTTCCTGAGAAATATCAAATTTCTGAACCTTGTCCCGTAAATCAACAATAATTCTTTCGGCGGTTTTGGCACCAATTCCTTTTACTTTTTGTAACAAAATGCTGTTGCCCGCCATAATAGCTCTTGAAATATCCGAAAGCTCCAACGAAGAGAGCAAAATCATAGCAGAAACTGCCCCTACTCCGTTTACACTAATGAGCAGATTAAACATTTCCTTTTCTTGCTTGGTATGAAACCCAAAAAGCAAATGAGCATCTTCTCTGATGATTTGCTGTGTAAACAACAAGGCTTCTTTACCCAAAGTGAGTTTCTGAGAAGTCTGAAGACTAATTCCTACATAATAGCCTACTCCACTTACTTCCATAATGACATAAGTAGGCGTAAGCTCCTGAACGATTCCCTTTAGAAAATAGATCATTGCGTTTTTTATATTCTTAGTTAAATTGAACTTCAAATATAGGAAAACTAATGTAGACGCTCTCATCTTTTAAAATATTTTGCTATTTTTGGACGCATTAAGAAATTTATCCCTATGAATCTCATCAGTCTTATTATAGAAAACACTGTAAAAATACCTACTCATCCTGCATTGTCTTTTCAGAAAGAAGGAAGTTGGAAAACTTATACTTGGGAAGAATTATTGATACAAATAAATAAAACAACCAATGGACTTATACAAACCGGAATAAAAAAAGGAGACTGCATCGGGATATTTTCCCAAAATTCCAAAGACTGGCTTATTTTTGATTTAGCCGTCCAAAGCATAGGTGCTATTACAGTGCCTATCTACGCTACCAATAATGTGGAACAAACGGATTTTATCATTCGCCAAACCGAAATGAAAGCTATTTTGGTAGGTAATGCTGCACAATACCAAATGATAAAAAATATCGAAAAAGAACTCGATAATCCTTTACACATCTTTACCTCTTACCCTTTGGAGGAAGGCGTTGAGAATACCTATTATTTAGAAAAATGGAGTTCGGATTTCCCTACGGAATACCACTACAAAGAACATTCGGCGGAGGACTTGGCAACCATTATTTACACATCGGGAACTACAGGTGTTCCCAAAGGTGTCATGCTTACACACGGGAGTTTCTCGGAGGTTATAAAGGCTCATAAGATTTTCTTCGGGATTCAGCACCTTCAACACAAAAAATCTTTGGCTTTTCTACCACTAAGTCATATTTTTGAAAGATCGTGGTCTCTTTTTGTACTATCTCAAGGTGGCGAAGTTGCCGTGTTAGACGATCCTAAAAACATTCTAAGTGCCCTGAAAACTGTACAACCACACTCCATGTGTGCCGTACCGAGATTTTATGAGAAAGTTTACCAAACCCTCATCAAAAAAATTGAAAGTGCCTCGGCTTCTAAACAAAAAATATTCAAAAAAGCTCTCGAAATAGGGAAATCTTATGCCGAAAAAATCCAATATGGAGAGAAAATCCCTCTTAGCCTTCAGCTAAAATATGGGATATTCAAAGCTTTGGTTTTCAACAAGATTAAAAACGAGTTGGGAGGCAACCTCAATTTTCTTCCGGTAGGAGGTGCTGCATTGAAAAAAGAAATTTCGGAGTTTTTTGCAGCTATAGGAATGCCGGTAATTGTTGGCTACGGACTTACCGAAACTACAGCGACCGTAACCGCCTATCCTTCCAAAAATTTTAAACACGGAAGCGTAGGAAAGGTCCTACCGGGAGTTGAGATAAAAATTGGTAAAGAAGATGAAATTTTGGTAAAATACGGTGGCGTAATGAAAGGCTACTACAAAAACCCCGAAGAAACAGCCAAAGTGTTTACCGAAGACGGATATTTCCGCACAGGAGATGCCGGAAGAATAGATGAAGAAGGAAATCTTTTCATTACAGACCGAATTAAGGATTTAATGAAGACTTCCAATGGGAAATATATTGCTCCACAAGTTATAGAGGTTCCTTTGCAATCTCACCCCGCAATTTCTCAGGCAATGGTAGTTGCAGAAGGGAAGCCTTATGTTTCTGCTTTTATAGTCCCGGATTTCGATTCGCTAATTGCCCAATATCAAGAGTTTAAAAACTATATTTCTGCCAGCATCGAAGAAAAGAAAAAACTACTGGAAACTCCTTTCATCAAAGAAAAATTTGAAAAAATTGTGAGTGATATACAGAAGGAATTGCCTTCCTTCGAAAAAATAAAAAAATTCAAACTCCTCCCCGAAGAATTTTCCATTGAAAAAGGAGAACTTACTCCTACACTCAAAATAAGAAGAAAAATAGTAATGGAGAATCTACACTCCGAAATCGAACGATTCTACAGAGAGTAAATGTAAAACCTATCTTGTTACTCTTATCCCGCTTCCGGGCAGATAGGTTACCGTAGTTCCATTGGCTGCAACTCCACTTGTTCTAGCAGCTCCATTTACTTGAAGCGTTGGTGTACCTGCTGCTGTACCTTGCCAAGTAATAGGGAAATAAGATATCCCAGTTCCTGATTCTGTTAAAACAATGTTGAATATTTTTCCTGTTAAATTAGGAGCATTTGGCATTGTGATGCTTCCTGAATTGGTTGAAGAGCTCGGAGCCGTATTGGATACTGTTGCATTAAATATAGCGGAAGTAGGCATTTGGGTAAAAACTAAAGTTCCTAAATTGGCATTGGTACTACCTGTGTAGGTATGGGCTCCCGTAAGGGCTTGTACTCCTATTCCTTCTTTTCTTAGGTTCATTACTTTTCCTCCAATTCCGTTTCTTATAACTCCGTTGAATGTTCCACTCCCATTATCGTTCCCTACAGATAATGTCTGGTTGGAAGCTACCAAATAGTGAATTTCACAAATTCCAGTAGAAGCTCCCGTTAATGTTCCCATTTTTCCTGCATTTCCTGCCCCTACGTTTAGGACTAAATTTCCATTTACTTCAATAGGTTGATTATTGACCACCGTAACTCCATTAAACTGTAGAGCCTTCCCTGTCAAAACAACAATATTCCCTATAAAGTCATTGGTATTATTATCAAAAGTAATTCTGGCACCTGACCCTGTAGAGGCATTCCAAGTTCCTATACCATCTATGGTTATCAGGCTAGCATTTCCACTAATTTTTCCGGAAAAAGAGGTTCTATCTGTTGTTCCATCATAAAAAACAACACTTCTATTCAGGTTAATAGTCCCGTTATGATTGGTATTAGTCCCTGAAGAATAGGTACCTATGGTAACAGTTCCTGCACCATTGTTAGTAACCATAAGAGCATTATTTGGAGTAAAAGAGCCTCTCCATTTCCATTCTATATTATTGTTACCGGTTTGTACATCTCCTAAAATAATTGCTGTAGAACCTGCCGCTGTAGAAGATCCCAACCATAAACCTCCCTGACTAATCGTCATATTTCCAGTAAATGTATTATTTCCCGTAAGTGTTAAAATAGCATTTCCTCTCTTAAGAAAATTTCCACCTCCTTGCAATGAGGAAGAAATACTTGCATTCTGGTTAACCTGCACTAAGCCACCTAAAAGATTCAATACTCCTCCCGTAATTGTAAAATTTCCGGAAGGTGTAGGATTAAATGTAAAACTTTGTACCGATTGAGTGCCGGAAACGGTGACCGTTCCTGCTGCTGAAACGCCTAAATTTCCTCCAAAAATAGCATTATAACTTTGCTTCCAAGCTAGATTCGTACCGGCAGGAGGAGTCTGTACCCAAGTAAGATTGGTAGTGTTCCAAGTTCCGCTACCGTTGTCTATCTGTGCATTGCCGGAAGTATTATCCCACGTATAGGTAGGAATATTTCGGTTATAATACCTCTGTACCGGCAAAACACCTTGAGCCTCCAGCTTAGAAAAAACAAACAAAGTAAGAAAAAAGTATAATAGATTTTTCATATTTTATTTTTGAATTATTTTTAACAAAAAATAGAAATATCTTTCAATCCAGAAAGATAAAATCTTAAAATCTATTGTAAATCTCCAGATAAGATGGCTACTGTCGCATTGCTCGTAATCTCTATTCCGGCTTTAGAATACTGTGCTGCCGTTTTGGTATAGTTATACGCATTTCTTATCACCATACCTGCTCCGGCTACAAAACTAACTTGCCCTGCTCCCAACTGAGTTACACTACACTGAAAACCAACAGGTAGCCCCGTAGGAACAGTTAAATTAACTGCAGAAGCACTACTAAATTCTATAATTTTTCCGTTATCGGAAGGGGTAAGAGTATATGAAACTGTTTGTACATTAATAGAGGGAGACCCCGAAATCACTTCTATCCACAAAGAAGATTTGTAATGCCAAAAAGAATTGGTATTGGTATCATACACCAAAAGTCCGTTAGCCGGTGATGCAATAGCAGTTCTCTGTGTTGTAGTTACCCTCGGGATTAGTAGTCCTTTTTGTGTACTCATAATATCCAATACTGCACTAGTATCGGGGTTAGAAGTGTTAATTCCCACAGATCCTGTTTGGGAAAAAGAGTAAGTGCTCAATAGTAAAATCAAAAGAAGTAATATTTTTTTCATTTTTTGATACTTGTTATTTTTTTTAAGTTCAAAAGAACATTCATTATGTTGCTTTGTATTTGTATATCAAAGTGAAATTTCAGTATGGATATTCTATTTATTTCAAATTTTGTTTTAACTACAAATTATTATTTTAAATAAAAACGTAAAAGTATGCAATTATAGTATAAATAGTTCATGTTTTACACATAAGATGTAAATGTGTTGAGTATTAAGCTATGATATGTCAAAATAAATAAATTTTCTAAAAAATTGGTGTAAAAATGTCATTTTGTCACAAAAAACCTATTGGCATATTCTTGGTAAATTAGGAATCAGATAAAATAAATTTTTAACAAACAAAAAAATATAGAAATGAGTAAAATAATTGGAATTGATTTAGGTACTACCAACTCTTGCGTTGCAGTAATGGAAGGTAAAGATCCTGTAGTTATCCCTAATGCAGAAGGTAAAAGAACCACACCATCTATTGTAGCATTTGTGGAAGACGGAGAAAGAAAAGTAGGAGATCCTGCGAAAAGACAAGCAGTAACTAACCCTACTAAAACTGTTTATTCTATCAAAAGATTTATCGGCACACAGTTCTCTAAAGATAAAGAAGAAATCTCACGTGTTCCTTATACAGTAGTAGCGGGTCCAAATGACACGATTAAAGTAAAAATTGACGATAGAGAATATACAGCACAAGAAATCTCTGCAATGATTCTTCAAAAAATGAAGAAAACAGCAGAAGATTACTTAGGTCAAGAAGTAACAAGAGCTGTAATTACCGTTCCTGCATATTTTAACGATGCACAAAGACAAGCTACCAAAGAAGCTGGTGAAATCGCTGGATTAACCGTTGAAAGGATCATCAACGAACCTACTGCCGCAGCATTGGCGTATGGTCTTGATAAAGTTGGTAAAAAAGATTTGAACGTAGTGGTTTTTGACTGTGGTGGTGGTACACATGACGTTTCTGTACTAGAAATGTACGAAGTAGATGGTAACGCATCTTTTGAAGTGAAAGCTACAGATGGTGACACGCACCTTGGTGGTGATGACTTTGATAACGTTATTATAGATTGGATGGCTGCAGAATTTCAGTCTGAAGAAGGTGTAGATTTAAAAACTGATGCTATTGCATTACAAAGATTGAAAGAAGCAGCTGAAAAAGCCAAAGTAGAACTTTCTTCTTCTACCCAAACAGAAATCAACTTGCCATATATTACGGCAACTGCAACAGGTCCTAAACACTTGGTGAAGACTCTTACAAGAGCTAAATTTGAGCAATTGGCACATAGTTTAATTGAAAGAACCATTGAACCTTGTAAAACCGCTCTTAAAAACGCTGGTATGAGTGTTTCAGACATTGATGAAATCATCTTAGTAGGTGGTTCTACAAGAATCCCGGCTATCCAAGAAGCAGTGGAGAAATTCTTCGGAAAAGCTCCTTCTAAAGGGGTGAATCCAGACGAAGTTGTGGCAATTGGTGCAGCAATTCAGGGTGGAGTTTTAACAGGTGATGTAAAAGACGTTCTTTTATTAGACGTTACGCCGCTTTCTTTAGGGATTGAAACAATGGGTTCTGTGTTTACGAAACTTATTGAAGCAAATACGACTATTCCTACCAAAAAATCTGAGGTTTTCTCAACAGCAAGCGACAATCAACCTGCGGTTTCTATTAGAGTTGGACAAGGAGAAAGACCGATGTTTAACGACAATAAAGAAATCGGAAGATTTGATCTTACAGATATTCCACCTGCACCAAGAGGCGTTCCGCAGATTGAGGTAACTTTTGATATTGATGCGAATGGTATTCTCCACGTTTCTGCTAAAGACAAAGGTACTGGTAAGGAGCAATCAATTAAAATTCAAGCATCTTCAGGACTTTCTGATGAAGAAATCCAAAGAATGAAAAAAGAAGCAGAAGAAAATGCTTCTGCAGATGCTAAACGTAAAGAAGAAGCAGATGTGATTAATAAAGCTGATGGTTTAATCTTCCAAACTGAAAAGCAGTTGAAAGAATTTGGAGAAAAACTTTCTGCCGATAAAAAAACTGCAATAGAAACAGCTCATGCAGAACTGAAAACAGCTTTTGAAGCCAAAGAAATAGAAAGCATCAAAGCCAAAACAGAAGCATTAGACGCAGCTTGGATGGCAGCATCGGAAGAAATGTATGCACAAGCACAACAAGCTGAAGCAGCAAATCCTGAACAAGCACAAGCCAATAATGCTGGTGGAGAAAATGTACAAGATGCAGATTTCGAGGAGGTCAAGTAAAGACTGATTAATATCAATTAAAATAAATAATTAAATCGCTGTAAATGTACTATTTACAGCGATTTTTTTATTTTTAATGTTTTTTGAAAATACTTGTTTTTAATCGTTTTTTGTCATA
>JAGOJI010000056.1 GCA_017995195.1 Cloacibacterium sp. | reverse complement strand
TCCCGACAGATGGTATTACGACAGATACTTTGCCTTGGAAAGAATTTTAGGACCTCGTATATACATTAGTTTCCAAAAAAAATATTACAGAGGATATAGCCCTATTGTATATTTTCAGAGCCACAAAAGAAACTATTACGGGAAATACTACTCTGTAAGACCGTCTTACAGACACCGAGATATTATTGAGTTTAGAACCAATGGTTTCAGAGGGAACAGCAACAATAATTCCGGTTGGAATGACAATCGCCAACGCAACTATGGCAATACCAATGAGAATAACGGAGGCTTCAGAAATGAATCCCGCCAAAACAACAGAACGTACGGAGGAAACAATCGCTCTTCTGGTGAAAACGAAGGATTTAGAAACCAAAGTCGAGGCAACTCTTCACAAAAACAAGATGAAGGATTTAGAAGTGGAAATAGTAATGGGGGAGGCTTCAGAAATAGTGGTGGTAACAATAGAACCGAAAGGCTGGTGGAATCAGGAAGTAATTCCGGATTTAGAACGGGAGGTTTTAGGAACTAAAGAGTTTTTATTTGAAAACAATAGAAAAAAATCGATTCTTTTTGAGTCGATTTTTTTTGTTGTGATGTAAAAAATGTTTCAATTCCCCTTCTTTTAGAAGAGGTGTCTGAAAAGGCGGGGTAGGTTACACCTTCAATATTAAATCTTCTTAACATTGAAAATAGTAGACGATGAAGCTTTAATTTTGCACCGTTTAAATTAAAAAAATGAAACACCTATGCTAAAACTTTGTTTTGTCGTACAAGGCAATGATGGTGGGTGTTCCTCTGACCATTAAAAAAATAAAAATTAATCAGATGAAAAGACTCTTGTTCTTCATGGCATTGGGGATTGCTATGAATACAAATGCTCAAAATAGTGAGCATTTGTCAGGCTTTGGTATGACTTCTCTTACCTACAAATTCAATAAAAACTGGTTTGCCTACGGTGAGCTCCAAGCCAGATCTTACGATGAATTTTCTCGTCCCGACTACTACGAAATAAAAGGAGGAGTAGGCTATAATATAACACCCGACCATCAACCTTTTATAGGAATGGGAAGATATGCTACCTACAAAAACAATGCGATATCTAAAGAGGAATTTAGGATTTGGCTTCAGTATCAGTACAACAATTATATTGGTAGGCTAAAGTTAGAGCACAGAGGGAGAGTAGAGCAGCAGTTCTTTCATTTTTCACAAACAGGGCTCAATACTACAGCGAATCGTTTTCGGTATAGGCTCAATGCTATTTTACCCATCAACAACGAGAAAATAAAACCCAAGACTTTCTTCGTTAATGCTTTCGATGAAGTTTTCTTTGGAACAGATTCTCCTGCTTTTGTAAGAAACAGGCTGTACGGCGGAATGGGGTATCAGTTCGATAAATCAGTAGGTATGGTTACGGGATATCTTTTACAAAGGGAGTTTTCAAACTCAGGAAACAAGAATGTGCACTTTTTGTTTGTTGGAGTAAATTTTACCATCGATCGCTCTACTACCGAAAAACCAAGATCAATCCCAACGCCTGTTATTGATTAACGGTTAGGAAGCATTTTTACCGATTACTTAGGCTGCAATATTTTGAATATCCGTTGATTTTTCCACGGTCTATACATTTTTTTGAAAATTTATTATATTTCCTCACAAATCACTATCTTTGTCTACTGAATTCATAAGATGTTGTGAAAATGTTTATGGCAGAAAATTCTTTGAATATTACGAAGATTTTGGTGTCGTTTTATTTCGCTCTTAATGAAAACAAACAAATAGCCATCGCTATGTGAGATGGTAGTGCCGGAATAGATGGCAGGAAATAATAATTTAAAAACAAATAAAATCTACATATGAAATTTATTGTTGCTAGTGGCGAATTACAAAAAGCCCTGAACACGGTAAGTGGAGTGATTTCCAGTTCGCAATCTCGACCGATATTAGAAAATTTCCTTTTCGAAATCGAAAACGATATACTCAAAATTACCGCATCTGATGGCGAAACGACCTTAATTACCTCTTTACCGGTAAAATCAGAAGATAAAGGTAAAATAGCTGTTCCTGCAAAAATGTTTCAGGAGGTTATTAAATCCTTTGGTGATCAACCGCTTACGTTTGTTGTGAAGCCAAGCGAAAACGGCGAAGGAGGGCTTTTGGAGATTTTGGACGAAAAAGACAATTATTTTGTAGCTTTAGACAACGCCGAAGATTATCCGGAACTTATGGAGTTTGATGCGGGGCAAAAAGTAGTTATTCCTTCGGGAGTTTTGGCAGATGCGTTGAGCAATACTTTATTTGCAACCAGCAACGACTCGCTTCGTCCTGTGATGACGGGGGTTCTGTTTCAGTTCGGAGAAAACGAAACCAATTTTGTCTCTACCGACTCGCACCGTTTGGTGGTTTACAAAAGAACCGATATCAAAAACAATGAACCTATAGAGTTCATTATGCCGAAGAAACCTTTAAGTATTTTCAAAAATATTCTTGCCAGCTCCAATGATGAGGTAACCATTGAGTTTAATGAAAATATGGCGAAATTTACCTTTGGCGAAAATATTTGGATTTGTAGACTTATCGATGGTAAATATCCTAACTACAATGCAGTAGTGCCTAAGGAAAACCCTAATGTATTAACCATTAACCGAAACTTGCTGTTGAACTCCATTCGTAGAGCTTCTATATTTTCCAATAAATCTACCAATCAGGTAAGATTTAAACTTTCGGGGAACGTATTGCATCTTCATGCAGAAGATACAGAGTACGCTAACAAAGCCGAAATGCAAGTTCCTTGTAGTTACAATGGTGAAGATATTAATATTGGCTTTAGTTCTAAGTTTTTAACAGAGATGATTTCTGTTTTAGGCTCTGATGATGTCATTATTAAAATGTCTCAACCCAACAGACCCGGAATCTTGGAACCCGCTGACGGATTAGACGAAAACGAACACATCTTAATGCTTTCCATGCCGGTGATAGGGCTGTAAAATCAACTACACGACTTTGTATATATACCTCGCATTTGAGATTTGAAATTTTTACCTACCAAAGGCAAATCATTCAAATCTCAAATCTTGTTTTTAAATAAATTTTAACGCTTCGGAATGGTAATGAATTTCCGAATTTCAAATTCAATAGAAAATAACAGATGAAGATTTCCAACAATTGGCTGAAAGAACATATCAAAACAGATTTAGCTTTAGAAAAAACAGGAGCATTTCTTACCGATATAGGGCTGGAAGTAGAAGGAATTGAAAAATATGAAAGTATAAAAGGCAGCTTAGAGGGTATTGTAGTAGGTAAAGTTTTAACCTGCGAAAAACACCCCAATGCCGATAAGCTAAGCATAACCACCGTAGATGTAGGAGACAAAAAACCGTTGAATATCGTTTGTGGGGCTCCCAATGTAGCAGAAGGGCAAACTGTTGCCGTTGCTGTTGTAGGAACTACTCTTTACGATAAAAAAGGAAGTTCTTTTACCATCAACAAAACCAAAATACGAGGCGAGGCTTCCGAAGGCATGATTTGTGCCGAAGATGAGATAGGATTAGGAGAAAGTCACGACGGAATTATGGTTTTAGACAATAGTTATGTGGTAGGGAAACCACTTTCTTTCTATTATAATTTGGAACGAGACGATGTTTTTGAAATAGGGCTCACTCCTAATAGAACCGATGCCATGTCGCACTACGGTGTAGCAAGAGATTTGAATGCTTATTTGGTTTCTAATGGATTGAAATCTGAATTTAAAAAAAGCGATACTCAAGTTTTTACTCCGGAAGGCTCTCATGGTTTCAGTATCGAAGTAGAAAACCAAGAGCTTTGTCCACGATACTTGGGAGCAGTAATAGAGCGAGTAAAAGTAGATGCTTCTCCCATGTGGTTACAAAATAGACTAAAAGCCATAGGTCTTAGCCCTATCAACAACATTGTGGATATTACCAATTATATTTTGCACGGATATGGGCAGCCTTTGCACGTTTTTGATGCAGATAAAATAAAAGGTAAAAAAGTAATTGTAGGAACCAATGAAAAAGGAACCAAATTCCAAACCTTAGATGGTACAGATAGAGAGCTCAACGGTACAGAGATCATGATAAAAGACGGCGAAAACAATCCTATGTGTATTGGAGGAGTTTTTGGCGGAATGCAAAGTGGCGTTTCTCAAGATACCACTGCCGTTTTCTTAGAAAGTGCCTATTTTAACCCTGTGGCGATAAGAAAAGGAGCCAAATTTCATGGTTTGAATACCGATGCTTCTTTTAGGTTTGAGAGAGGAGTTGATCCTAATAATACCAAAACAACCTTAACTTTAGCAGTTAAGATGATTCAGGAAATTGCCGGAGGCAAGTTGGTAGGAGATATTTTGGAATTTTATCCCGAAAAAATAAAACCACATTATGTGGTCTTCAGATACTCAAAATTGGATCAGATGTTGGGTATGAAAATTCACCGAGAAAAGATAAAAGAAATCTTAAAATCTTTGGAGATAGAGATTCTTAACGAAATTGCTGACGGGTTGGAACTCAGTGTACCTGCTTACAGGGCAGATGTTACCAGAGAAATAGATGTGATTGAAGAAGTACTGAGAATTTATGGTTATAATAAAATAGATGCTCCACAAAAAATTTCTTTTAGTCCTGTGAGATTGAATTTTGACAATCAAGATGCTTTAGAAAACGAGTGGGCAAGAGCATTGCAATCCAATGGATTCAATGAGGTAATGAACAACTCTCTCACTACCGTGAAAGACGAAACCCATGCTGTAAAATTACTCAATCCTTTGAGTAATGAACTCTCTTTTATGAGAAAATCTTTATTGGAAGGGCTCTTGGAAAACGCTGTTTACAACATCAATAGAAAGAATCCGGATATTAAATTCTTCGAACTGGGAAAAATATACCATAAAAAGAAAGCTTACGAAGAGAGAAAGCAATTGGCAATTTTAACCTCAGGAAGAAACTACGCCGAAAACTGGCTGCTTCCTAAAAATGCAACCGATTTCTATTCTCTAAAGGCGTACACAAAAATTCTGTTGGATAAACTCAATTTCGATATCTCCGAAAAATTATTAGAAGATCCACGTTTTTCAGACGCATTAGAGATGCTTGTAGAAGGAAAAACAGTAGCAAGATTAGGAAAAGTAAATCCAAAACTGTTGAAAGAATACGATATTGAACAAGAGGTTTTCTATGCAGAAATAGAATTAGAAACCTGCCAAGATCTTAGACAAGAAAACACCCTGAAGTTTAAAGATATTCCGAAATTTAATAAAATAAGAAGGGACTTGGCGTTGTTGGTAGATAAAAATGTGTCTTATGCAGATTTATACCAATTGGCGAAAAAGAATAAATCACCTTATTTAAAAGAAATCAATCTGTTCGATGTATATGATGGAAAAAACCTCCCTTCCGGAAAAAAATCTTACGCCTTAAGTTTTGAATTGCTAAACGAGGAAAAAACTTTGGAAGAAAAAGAAATCTCTCAAATTATGGACGGATTAATTCAGTCGTTCCGTAAAGAATTGAATGCCGAACTGCGTTCGTAATGGTGAGAATAAAATAGTCAGTAAAAATAATTTTGAATCAAGCTAACACCTCCATACAATGAAAAAAATATTTTTAGCGTTTATCGCACTTGTTTTATTAGCCGCTTGTTCTGCACTACCTAAAATAGGAGGAAAGCAGGCTACCTTACTCAATACACAATGGGTTTTGTCGGAGAATAACTTAGATGCTTCCAAAAATCCTACTTTAATGATTGAAAAAGAGAGGGTTTCCGGCAATGCGAGTTGTAACAATTACTTTGGACAATATACTTTGGACCCTAATACGGGTAGTTTTTCGGTGACCAATGTTGGGGTTACCAGAATGGCATGCGAAAAAATGGCAGTGGAAACACACTACCTCAGTATGTTGGAAAAAGCCAATAAATATGTGCTCAAAGAAAATGTATTAGAGCTGTATAAGGATAATTTATTGTTACTGAGATTTAGAAAAAATTAAGTATTCTTTTGGTTTAAGAAGCTGTAAATCACGTAAAGCTGCAAGTTGTAAAGTTGTGGTTTATACTTTCTAACTTTTAGCTTTTTAACTAACCTCTTAACTTCTAACTTCTAACTCCATGAACCCTGAAATTCTTCAAGAAATCTGTGAAATACCCATGCCTTTTGGTAAATACAAGGGAAAGATATTGGCAGATCTTCCCATTAACTACCTTGAGTGGTTTCATCGCGAAGGGTTTCCTAAAGGGAAGCTGGGTATGCAGTTGGCAACTGTTTATGAAATTAAGCTCAATGGTTTAACTGATTTGTTAACACCATTAAGGCAGGGAACGAAGGAAGAATTCTCCAAGAAAAAAGTGTATAAATTCTGATGAAGAGATAATTTTTTTGCCATAAAACTTTAGTACATCACAAAAAATAATCATACAAAATTTTCAGTACAAACTCAAAAAAAATCATTGTTCATAAACCATTAGCCAATAACCATTAACTATCAACCAACAACAATACTAGCTGATTCTTCCCCATTTGTTTTTGCCTTTGTACTGTTTTATATAATAATTTTTGAGGCATTGGTGTTCCTGTAAACTAAGGAAAGCATCTTTTTGAAGTAGTAATTCTACAGATTTTTTAGCTGATTTAATGATTTCTCCGTCGGTGGTAAGATCCAATCTTTTGAAATCAATCACTCCACTTTGTTGAGTTCCCAGTAGATCGCCGGGACCTCGGAGTTGCATATCGACTTCCGAAATTTTGAAGCCGTCGTTGGTTTCACACATGGTTCTTATTCTTTTTCTGCCTTCCTGAGTGAGTTTGTCGGAAGTCATTAAGATACAGTAGCTTTGTTCAGCTCCTCTTCCCACTCGTCCTCTTAACTGATGCAGTTGTGAGAGACCGAATCTTTCGGCACTTTCAATAATCATTACCGAAGCATTGGGAACATTTACTCCTACTTCAATTACAGTAGTGGAAACCATGATGCTGGCTTTCCCTGAAGCAAAATATTTCATAGCATCTTCTTTTTCGTCAGGTTTCATTTTACCATGAAGCATGGTAACGGCATAATCGGGATATGGAAAAAACTCTGAAACCCGCTCGAATCCTTCCATTAGATTACGGTAATCCAATGTTTCACTTTCCTCTATCAAGGGGTATACAAAGTAGATTTGCCTTCCTTTTTTAATTTCATCTTTAGCAAAATTAAATACCGAATAGCGGTCTTTTTCTCTTCGGTGTGCGGTAATAATGGGTTTTCTTCCCATGGGCATTTCATCAATAATAGAAACGTCCAAATCCGAATAGAAACTCATTGCCAAAGTTCTTGGAATGGGGGTTGCGGTCATAACCAGCACATGAGGTGGAATTTTATTTTTTCTCCAAAGTTTAGCTCTTTGTTCTACTCCGAAACGGTGTTGTTCATCAATAATCACTAATCCTAAATTACTGAATTTTACTTTGTCTTCCAGTACAGCGTGAGTTCCTACCAGAATGGATAAGTTTCCGCTTTCCAGTTCTTGGTGAATGATTTTTCTTTCGGCAGTTTTGGTGGAACCGGTAAGTATTTTTACTTTAACATCGGTATTTTTTAAAAGGTCAGAAATACTGTTGAAATGCTGTTGTGCCAAAATTTCGGTAGGAGCCATTATACAACTCTGAAAACCATTGTCTAAAGCAATAAGCATGCTCAATAAAGCTACCATGGTTTTTCCGGAGCCTACATCGCCTTGTAGCAGGCGATTCATTTGAATGGGCATCTTCAGGTCATTGCGTATTTCTTTTAGAACCCTTTTCTGAGCATTGGTAAGCTCAAAAGGGAGCTGATGCTGGTAGAAATGGTTGAAATAATCTCCAACAATAGGGAAAGGATTGCCTGCAACAGCTGTTTTTTGATGATGTTTCTTGAGCCCATAGCCCAACTGGAAGAAGAATGCCTCTTCAAATTTTAATCGATGATTGGCCTGAGAAAAATACTGAAAATCTTTCGGGAAATGAATGTTAAGTATTGCCTCTTTTTTAGGCATTAGTTTCAGAGATTTAAGCAAATATTCCGGTAGATTTTCTTCAACTAAAGCGGGAACTTGGGCTACGATGTGAGCCAAAGTATTTTGGAAGAATTTTTGATTGAGTCCTCTTTTGGTTAGCCTTTCACTACTGGGGTAAATGGGTTTTAGGCGAGTTTCTTCTTGTTTTTTTTCATCAATCTCTATTTCCGGATGTGCCATAGAAAATTGATGATTGAATAGAGAAACTCTCCCGAAAATATACAAATCTTTATTGATGGGAATTTGCTCTTTCAGCCATTGGGAATACTGAAACCATACCAAATCCATTGTGCCCGTGTTATCACTAAATTTGGCAGTTAATCTTTTGTTGCCTTTTCCGTAGGTAATTTCCTGTAATTCGGTAATTTTTCCTTTTAGTTGAATCTCGGAGTTTTCTTCCTTTAGATGGATTAAATCAGCAATTTTGTAGGTCTTACTCTTGTCGATGTACCGAATGGGATAGAAACTCAAAAAATCTCCTACGGTATTAATTCCAAATACCTTACTGATGAGTTTGGCTCTTTCAGGACCTATGCCTTTTATAAATTCTATAGAAGTGGTTAAATCCAAAATAGGTTTTGTAATTATAATCGTAAAAATATGAAAATATTTATAGACTATTTAATTAACATAGGAGTTCGGGATAAGAGAGTTAATCGCAAAGATAAACGAAGATGCTTTATTGAATTAATTTTCATTTATTTAAGATAAATAAAGGCATAAAACTATTGCTTTCTTAAACGAAGTGGCTTAAAAACAATCTAAAATGATTCATTTCTTTGTTTGGCGTCGCGTGAAAAAAAATAAAGTATTAGTTTTCAATTGCTTATAATTTTCGTTAATCCGAATTCAGATTAAATTAGGATTTTGGAAGAGTTAAGGACACAAAACAAGAATACAAAAGGAACCTATTTTTATTTAATAGGGATTTAGGTTGAAGATAATGGTCTTATTTTAAGTGTTTTATGTTGATCAAAAGTTTAGTATTTGATTATTAATCAGTTATGTTAGAATTAAATATTAGATTTTTTGGATAAAATAAATGGATAAAAACTATGATAATTGTGTTGTAAATCTTAAATTTGTATAGAATTAAAAAATAAAAATAAAAATAAAAATAAAAATGAAAAAAATAATTCTTTTTTTAGTAGGAGTATTTCTATTAACTAATTCGTGTAGTAGAGATGACAATTCAAGTGGCAGTGAGACATCAATTGTTGGAAAATGGCAGTTGAGTCATACTGTATTGAATGGAACGGTTACTTATAATGGTGCGGTAGCAAATGTAAAAGATTTTAAAGTAAATGCTACAGACTGTCAGAAAAAAAGCTATATGCTTTTTAAAAATGATGGGACAGGCAACGAAGAAGCTTGGTTGGAAAATGAAGGAAGCTGTCAGCTCAAAGAGAGTGGGGCTTATACCTATAGTTATAACTCATCTACAAGAGAGATTACAGAAACATATAATGGAGTTTCCGTAAAGGTAGCACTTAAATCATTAACGAGTTCGGAGCTTGCTTATTCTCAAGCTATAAATAAACTTGATACAGGAAACGGAGTTTTTACAGGAACGGGAGATGTTTACTTTGTGAAAGTTTCCAACTAAAAAAATAAGAGTTTATCATGTACAATCCTTGTCTTTTCAGATGAGGATTTTTTCATTCCAAAACCCTAAATTTGTGCAATTATTTAAAAACCAAGAATTCAAAATTTTTAAAATGTTCTACAACCATCAAGAAATAGAAAAAAAGTGGCAAAACTATTGGGAAGACAACCAAACGTATAAAACCGAAAACGCATCAACTAAACCAAAGTTCTATGTTTTAGACATGTTTCCGTATCCTTCAGGAGCAGGGCTTCACGTTGGTCATCCGCTTGGTTACATTGCGAGTGATATTTATGCAAGGTTCAAAAGACATCAAGGATTCAATGTTTTGCATCCGATTGGATATGATTCTTTTGGGCTTCCTGCAGAGCAATATGCGATTCAAACAGGTCAACATCCTGCCATTACTACTGAACAAAATATTACAAGATACGAAGAACAACTTCGCAAAATCGGGTTTTCATTCGATTGGAACCGCGAAGTGAGAACTTCTGATGCTTCTTATTATAAATGGACGCAATGGATTTTTATAGAGTTATTCCACTCTTGGTATAATAAAACTTCGGATAAAGCAGAACCGATTTCAACTTTAATTCAACATTTTTCTGAAAAAGGCACAAAGGGTATAAATGCTGCTCAAAACGATGATTTAAATTTCACGGCAGAAGAATGGAACAACGCTTCTGAATTGGATAAGCAAGATATATTATTAAATTACAGATTGGCTTACAGAGCAGAAACCACTGTAAATTGGTGTCCTGCATTGGGAACAGTTTTGGCGAATGATGAGGTGAAAGACGGAAAATCTGAACGCGGCGGTTATCCTGTTTTTCAGAAAAAAATGATGCAATGGAGTATGAGAATTACCGCATATTCCGAAAGATTGTTGCAAGGTTTACAAAAGTTAGATTGGCCGCAACCTTTGAAAGATTCTCAGGAATATTGGATTGGAAAATCACAGGGAGCGAGTGTAAGATTCCCCCTTTCCCCCGAAGGGGAGAAAACCTCTACAAATGATTCTCTACAAAATAATTCTTTACAAAGCGACTCAAAGAAATTTGGATATTTAACGGGAGGTAATAATTCTGCATTGCTTATAAAATATGCCCAAAAAATGAGAGATTTTCCGACAGATGCCGAGAAATTACTTTGGGAAAATTTAAAATCAAAAAACCTTGGGGACAAATTTCGCCAACAACATTTGATTGGAGATTTTATTGCAGATTTTGTTTGTCTATCTAAAAGATTAATTATAGAAATTGACGGTGGTTATCATGATGAAGTGGAGCAACAGATTTTAGATGAAGAACGAACAAATCAATTAAATGATTTAGGTTTTGAGGTTATTAGATTTAAAAATGAAGAAGTTCTTGGGAATTTAGACGAAGTTTTAAATACAATAAAAAACGTTCTATCTACAAAAGAAGATATTAGACTTGATGAGCAGCAAGAGGAAAGCGTAGAGTATGGAACGGAGAATCAGCCATTGTTCTCCCCTTCGGGGGAAAGGGGGATTGAAGTTTTCACAACCCGTCCCGACACCATTTTCGGAGCAACTTTTATGGTTCTCGCTCCAGAAAATCCTTTGGTGGAGAAATTAACAACTCCAGAACAAAAAGCCGAGGTTGAAAAATATGTAGAAGAAACTTCCAAAAAAACCGAGCGTGATAGAATGGCGGACGTGAAAAACGTTTCAGGAGCTTTCACGGGAAGTTACGCAGTAAATCCTTTCACAGGAAAAAATATCCCAATTTATATTTCCGATTATGTGTTGATGGGCTACGGAACAGGTGCTGTAATGGCGGTTCCTGCACATGATGAACGCGACCACCGTTTTGCAAAAAAATTTGGTTTAGAAATCGTAAATGTGATTGAAAATGATTTTGATATTCAAGAGCAATCTTATGATTCCAAAGATTCAGTATGCGTAAATTCTGAATTTTTGAACGGATTGAATTATAACGAGGCTAAAAAACTCATTATTTCTAAAATTGTAGAAAAAGGAATCGGTTTCGGGACTACCAATTACAAACAAAGAGACGCTATTTTTTCTCGTCAAAGATATTGGGGAGAACCAGTTCCTGTATATTACAAAAACGGAATGCCTTATACTTTGCCGGTTTCTGCATTGCCTTTAGAATTGCCAGAAGTAGAAAAATATTTACCAACAGAAGACGGCGATCCACCATTAGGAAATGCGAAAGAATGGTATTGGCTCCCCCTTTCCCCCGAAGGGGAGAATGGTGGAAAAATTGTTTCCAAATCTGAATGGGAAGCCTCCCCTTTGGGGAGGTTTGGAGGGGCTTTAGAACTTTCTACAATGCCTGGTTGGGCAGGAAGTTCTTGGTATTTCTTGAGATATATGGATCCGAAAAATGACGGAGAATTCTGTGCGAAAGAATTGTCAGATTATTGGGGGCAAGTAGATTTATATATTGGAGGAAGCGAACACGCAACAGGACACTTATTGTATTCTCGTTTTTGGAATATGTTTTTAAAAGACAGAGGGTACATCAATCAAGACGAACCTTTCCAAAAATTGATTAATCAAGGAATGATTTTGGGAATGAGTGCGTTTGTTTATAAATTACATCCAGACTATCCATCAGACATAAAATTTGATTTGAAGGATTTAGAAATTAATTTTCCGAATAATTTGTTTGTGTCTAAAAAGATTGCAAATTCTGTTCTTAACTACAAAAAAACTGTTGCTGATTTAGCTTTTAAAGATGATTTTAAAGAAGGAGGGCTAGATTTTTATTATAATTCAATTGAGGCACCTAAAGAATTATTAGATTTAGGAGGTTTGTATTTTAATGCTTTGAAGAAGTTAAATCCCAACACTCCAGAAATTGACATTCTTGAAGACGTTTTATTTCTAGGAGATATACAATCACTTCACGTAGATGTTTCATTATTAAAAGGAACTTCAGATGAATTAGATATAGAAAAATTCAAACAATGGAGAGCAGAATTTAATGATGCAGAATTTATTTTAGACAATGGAGAATTGTACGATTCAAACTCCTCCCCTTCGGGGAGGTCGGGAGGGGCTTACATCACTGAACGTGAAGTAGAAAAAATGTCAAAATCCAAATACAACGTCGTAAATCCAGATGATATTGCAGAAGAATACGGTGCAGATTGTTTGCGTTTGTATGAAATGTTTCTCGGTCCATTAGAGCAGTCAAAACCATGGAATACGCAAGGATTAAGCGGAGTTTACGGATTTTTGAAAAAATTCTATAATCTGTATTTTGATGGCGATGCTTTTTCGGTTTCTGATGAGGAACCGACGAAGGAAGAGTTGAAAGTTCTGCACACTTTGATTAAGAAATTCATGTTTGATATTCAGAACTTCTCATTTAATACTTCGGTGTCACAGTTTATGATTGCAGTGAACGAGCTTCAAAAACTAAAATGCAATAAAAGAAAAATTTTGGAGCCTTTAGCAATCGTTATTTCGCCTTATGCACCGCATATTTGCGAGGAATTATGGAGTTTACTTGGTCATAAAAATAGCATTGAGTTTGAGCCTTTCCCAAAATTTGATGAAAAATATTTGGTTGAAGATGAGATTGAATACCCTGTAAGTTTCAACGGGAAGATGCGATTTAAAATTCCACTTTCTGCAGATTTGAAAGTGCAGGAAATTGAGGAAATTGTAACTAAAGATGAAAAGGTATTACAGATTTTAGAAGGAAAACAACCGAAAAAAATAATCGTTGTGCCTAAAAAGATTATTAACATCGTTTTTTAGTAAAATTTTTAAAATCAAAAAGAGGATAAAAATCCTCTTTTTTTTAATTATTGAGGCTTTTACCGTAAAAATTAATACTTTTTTACACTACTAACCGACAAAATAATATAAGGAGCCATCTATTTAGACAGCTCCTTTTTTCATATTTTTAGTTTACCAAGACAAAAAATATGAGCAATAAAAATAGAGAAAAGAATTTAGTCGGTCAGCC
>JAGOJI010000055.1 GCA_017995195.1 Cloacibacterium sp. | reverse complement strand
TAAAACCTTGTATTGCTGAAGTAGAGAATCACTATGAAATCGTTCAGTCGGAAACTTTTGCTCCGATTTTGTATATCATGAAATTTAAAACCATAGAAGAAGCCATCGCTAGGCAGAACGGTGTTCCACAAGGGCTTTCATCGGCAATTATGACCCAAAACCTCAGAGAGGCAGAATTATTCCTTTCTCATGCAGGTTCAGATTGTGGTATTGCCAATGTAAATATAGGAACTTCCGGAGCAGAAATAGGCGGAGCTTTTGGTGGGGAAAAAGAAACCGGAGGCGGAAGAGAAAGTGGCTCCGATGTTTGGAAATACTACATGAGAAGACAAACCAATACCATTAATTATACTACTCATTTACCTTTGGCACAAGGAATTAAATTTGATTTGTAGTCACATAATTAATGATTAATTGTTAATTTTAATAAATCATTCAATCTTTAAATTTTTTCAACTTTTTAATCATATGAATAAAACAATAGAACTTGGTCACGAAGTTTCGGGTAACAAAGTAAAAGAAACTTTAGGTAAACATATTTTAGCAGACGGATTCGATTTTGTAATGGATTACGAAAAATCTCACGGATCGTGGATTGTAGACCGGCTTTCGGGAAAAGAATATTTGGATATGTTTTCCATGTTTGGTTCGGCATCAGTAGGTTACAACCATCCGTATCTGTTAAGCAAGGCAGAATGGCTGGGAAAAATGGCGGTATACAAACCTACCATGAGCGATGTGTACCTACAGGAATATGCCGATTTTATGGAGGTTATGAGTCGAATAGCGATTCCAAAAGAGTTGCAATACTGTTTCTTTGTAGAAGGAGGAGCATTGGCAGTAGAAAATGCTTTGAAAACGGCATTTGATTGGAAGACTCGTAAAAATTGGCTGAAAGGAAGCAAAACCGAAGGATCGGTATGTATTCATTTCAAACAGGCATTTCATGGGAGAAGCGGCTATACCTTATCGCTTACCAATACTACCGACCCGAGAAAATATCAGTATTTTCCGTTATTCAATTGGCCCAGAATTACCAACCCTAAATTATATTTTCCGATTACCGAAGAAAATATGCAGGAAACCATTAAAAATGAAAAAATAGCTCTTGAAGAAATAAAAAATGCTCTTGTACAACATGGCGAAAAAACGGCCTGTATCATCATTGAAACCATTCAAGCAGAAGGAGGTGACAACCATTTTAGAGAAGAATTTTTGCAACAACTCCGAGTTATTTGTGATGAAAATGAAATGCTTCTGATTTTTGATGAGGTGCAAACAGGCATTGGGATTACAGGTAAAATGTGGGCTTTCCAACATTACAATGTGGTACCGGATGTACTCTCTTTCGGTAAAAAAACTCAAGTTTGTGGAATTTTGGCAAACAAAGAAAAACTAAATGAAGTAAAAAACCATGTTTTTGAAGAAAGCTCCAGAATCAATTCTACTTTCGGAGGAAACTTTATTGATATGTTGAGATTTCAGTTGGTTCTGGAAGTTATTGAAAAAGAAAATCTTTTGGCTCATGCTCAAGAAATGGGAGAATACCTACTTACCGGACTCCAAAATCTTCAGGCAAAATATCCTCAACTGATTTCCAATGCCCGTGGTAAAGGTTTGATGTGTGCTTTCGATTTGCCAAATGGCGAAATACGAGGACAGTTTCAAGAAAAATTATTTGAAAATCAAGTCATAATTTTAGTATGTGGACCACAATCACTTCGTTTTCGCCCTCATTTAAATGTAACGAAGGAAGATATAGATACGGCTCTGAATACTATTGAAAAAGTAATTCAGGAATCTTATATGTATAATTCATGATGTGTGCAGGGTTTCAAATAAAACTTAGTAAAGATTTCAAAATAAATAACCAATAGGTAAACTTAGTGCCTATTTATTTTAAAAATCCTAAGGTAATTTTTAACTTTGCCGTTTTAAAGCTAAAATCCTTTAATTATTTTAACCATTAGATTTTCATGGAAAAACATTCAGACCGATTAAATAGATTGAGTTATTCGCAAACATTTGTAATGTCCAACAAGGCAAGGGAAATGAAAGCACAGGGGATAGATGTAATAAGTCTTACGCTGGGAGAGCCTGATTTTGATGTTCCTGCCAATATCAAACAAGCCGCAATAGACGCTATCAACGAAAACTACAGTCATTATTCGCCTGTTCCCGGATTTTTGGAATTGCGTGAAGCGGTATGCAAAAAACTCAAAAGAGATAATAACTTAGATTATAAACCCAATCAGATTTGTGTGTCCAATGGAGCCAAACAGTCTATTTTGAATGTTTTGGCATCGGTAGTTAACGATGGCGATGAGATAATTTTGCCAACGCCATACTGGGTAAGCTACGATGAAATGGTGAAAATGATGGGCGGAACTTCGGTTTTTATTCAAACCACCATCGATACCGATTTTAAAATGACGCCTGAGCAGTTGGAAGCAGCTATTACACCAAAGACAAAAGTTTTGCTTTACAGCTCGCCATGCAACCCTTCGGGGAGTTTCTATACTTACGAGGAATTGGAATCTATTGCCAATGTTGTTGCCAAATATCCTAATATTACCATTATTTCCGATGAAATTTATGAATTTATTAATTATGAAGGCAAGCACACTTCTATAGCAGAGTTTCCACAGGTATATGAGCAAACTGCTGTTATCAACGGAATGTCGAAAGCTTTTGCGATGACAGGTTGGAGAATAGGCTACTCGGCATGTCCTACGTGGTTGGCAGCAGCCTGCGATAAGGTACAAGGGCAAATGACATCTGGTGCGAATACAGTAGCACAAAGAGCTTCTATAGTGGCTTTGGAAACCAACCCTTCCGAATACCACTACATGATTGAAAGTTTCAAAAAGAGAAGAGAGTTGGTATACGATTTAATGAAAGATATTAAGGGCTTTAAAATCAATATGCCTAAAGGTGCTTTCTATATGTATCCGGATATTTCTTACTATATAGGAAAAACCCTTGATGGAGTAGAAATTAAAACTTCAGACGATTTTGCGATGTTTTTATTAGAAAAAGCACACGTAGCAACGGTAGGAGGCGTATCTTTTGGGGATAAAAACTGTATTCGTTTTTCGTATGCTGCTTCCGAAGAACAACTTGTAGAAGCAATGAAAAGAATTAAAAAAGTACTGGAAGAATAAGATTTCCTTATCTACAAGACTTGATTATTTATAGAAATCCGTGTAGTATTGAAAGCTGGGGTTATATATAGATAATTTCTGTTTTTACTACCTTTTTCCCCAAACTTTCCATTACAGTTTTGTAGTTTTCTACTTGCTGTTGATGGTTTTTTTGAGGTTCTCCGGTTTTAAAATCAATAATTACAAAACCTTCTTGAGTTTTAATAACTCTGTCGGGTCTGTAGAGTTGGCTTATACCATTATTGCTTATGAGGAGCTCTCTCTCATTGAGGATTTCTTCCAAATTTTCACTAAAATAGAGAGCATATCTTTCATCTTGCACAATTTGGGTTATTTTTTGGAAAATTTCTGCTCGCTCTTCTTGGGTAATGGTACCATTGAGAACATAGCTTTCCAATGTCTTTTCAATGTCTTTTTTATAGATGATTTTCGCTAAAATTTCGTGAGTAAGGATTCCTGTTCGAACCTTTGGATTTCGGTTTTGATAGTTTTTTGAAGGAGTAGCAATCTTGATTGCCGATTGATTCTCCCGTTTTTGATGGATAGATGAAATACCTTGCGTCTGAGGGATTTCTTTTTTTGTTACAACTTGTTTTCTTAGTTGGTGTTCCTGTATTTCAAAAAAATCAAAGGAATCTAAACCTTTAGGATTATTTTGCATCAGAAAATTATAAATTTCTATATGATTGGCGGTTTTGTTGGGTTTTTGTATGTACAAAAAAAGTTGTTCCACAGGTCGGGTAGTGGCAACATATTGTAAACATAGCCTGTCTATAAAATTTTTATAGGTATTTTCTTGATTAAATTTCTCAATTTCAGAATCGTACTTGCCGAGTTTGTCGCTAAAGTTACTGATGTTTACCGAATGGAGCTCGGTAGAATCATCTAAGGAATACCATTCTTGGAATTTACTGTCTTTATTGGTGTTTTCCATTGGGAGTAGTACGATAGGAAACTCCAAACCTTTGGCTTTGTGGATTGTCATAATATGAATGGCATCTACATTATCCGAAGCCTGTATAGACATTTTGTGCCCTTCTTCGTCCCAGAAATTGAGGAAATCTTTGAGTGTAGCACCCGTATTTTGAGTGAAGTTGTATAACAGTTCCAAGAAATTGAGCAAAAAATCGGTTTCTTTGTGTTCAACCGCAAATTCATGAACAAAATATTCGATGAAATTGTAGAGATTAAGATGAAGTAATTCATTTTGTTGAAGTGAAACTCCATATTTGGTTTTAATAAAATCAAAAATCTGTTTTCGGTCTTTAATCTCCAAAATTTCCAAAATTTCTGAAGAAAAATCCTGCATGGAAATTCTTCCTAACTGATTCAGGTGGTACATCATGATGACTAAAAACTGTCTGTTTTTAGGAGCATTTTCCCATCGTAAAAACTGAATTAAAGCATTGAGTGTTGCGGATAAATCCAGTGTTAATCCACGTTCCGATATGGTTTTGATGTAAGTCTCCTTTCCGCGATAATTCACTCTGAGTTTTCCCAAAAACTGAGCGTAATTGAAAATATCAAAATTTCCACGGCACAAAATGGTAATATCCGAGAACTGAAAGCCATGATTTAGGCACTCCTGAATATCTTTTTGCATTTGCAAAGAAGAATCTTCGTAGAAGATTTCTTTCTTGTCGTTTTCCATGAAGTTTACCCTTACTCTTCCTTCAAAATCTGCTTTTGGAAATTGTTGTGCGTGTTCTCCGAAAATTTTTCGATGTTCCTCATGAGTTAGTTCCGAAAGATAGCGATAGAGTTCATTGTTGAAAGCGACAATATTTTTGCCACTTCTGTAGTTGTCTTTTAGCAAAATAATTTCTGCGGGAGTTGGAGTTTCCTCTTTGTGAGTAATAATATCCAACATCAGTTGGCTGTCTCCACCTCTGAAACGGTAAATGCTCTGTTTGGGATCTCCTACCAAGGTAAAACTGGTATTTTCCGATGAGATGTTATGATCCCGAAGCGGAAGAAAATTTTGCCATTGTAAGGCAGAGGTATCCTGAAATTCATCAAAAAAATAATGGGAATATTGCGTACCTACTTTTTCGTAAATAAAAGCCGAAGGCTCATTTTTTAGATTTTCATTAATCAGAATATTGAATTTGGAAAGCAGTACCAAGTCGTTCTCTTCCTCTATTTTGGCGAGTTCGTCTTGTATTTCTTTGTTTACTCGGAGCGGAAGCAGGGCACGCAGAATTTTCTCTTTTTTCTCTGCAAGAATATAGTTTTGGATGATGCTTCGGCGATTTTCCATCAAAAAATCCAAAATTTCTAAGACAGACGATTCTTTGTTTTTTCCTTTTGATGAAGCTCCTTTTACAAAATTTTCCAATGCTTTGGCTTCGTCTGTAGGAAAAGGAAAATCGGCTCTATCGCCTTGGTAAAACCGAAGAATTTCACCGAAAAATTTGGCAATACTGTTGCTTTTTCCTCCGGCAAAATCCTCAATTTCCAAATCCTTTTCTTTTATTGTAGACAAAGCATGTTGGGCAATTTCCAGCGAATTGTTCTTTAGTTCAGTAAGTTCTGCTCTTAAAGATTTTTTAGATTTTTCGTAGGCACTCCAGTCAAATTTTTTATTTTGTTGAAGTTGATGATAATGGATGTCTTTTACAAACTCCTGAGCCGAATTATAAAGTACTTTGTTGAGATTTACCCGCTCGTGATTGTCTAAATTGTAATTAACAAAATCCATGAAAGTCTCCGAAATTTCAGTGTCTTTGCCTATTTTATCCAGCATTTGGTCTACAGCTTCCATTAGAAAAGGTTCGGGTTGAATTTCTAAATTGAAATTTTGTGCCAAACCTAACTCGTAAGAAAACGAACGAACCAAGCGAGTATTGAACTTATCTATTGTAGCAATATTGATTGTAGAATAATGGTGTAAGATATAATCCAAAACCAACTGAGCACGGCGGTGCAATTCTTCAATTGGGATATGTTGTCCTTGTTGCCTAAATTTTTTCTGTATATCCAAAAGTTCACTGCACGAAGCATAGTTTTCCGAAACAAATTTTCCCAACCACGAAAGGATTCTCTCCTTCATTTCGTTGGCGGCTTTGTTGGTAAAGGTAAGTGCCAGAATATGACGAATAGCATCAGGCTGATGGGGTTTGGAAAGGCAAATCATGAGAATTCGCTGAACAAGCGTGTAGGTCTTACCCGATCCCGCAGAAGCGTTGATAGCAATATATGGTTTTGTCATTTCCTATGGCAGATTTCTACCGCAATTTATGAAAATTAATCTTGTGTTTCGTGGAGCTTTTTTTGATTTTTAATTTATTTTCTCTTCATATAAGTTGAAAACGACATTGCCAAACTCCTCAATATTTCTTATTTTTACCAACCGAATTTTTTTTAAATCAACCTAATACATAATTATGAATACACAGCAATTTGTGCACCGCCACATCAGTTTGAATGAGACTGATAAAGAGGAAATGTTGAAAAAAATAGGCGTTTCCGGTATTGATGAATTAATTTCGCAGACCATCCCGAACGCTATACGATTACAAAAAGATTTAAGCATTTCAGAACCTTTATCGGAGTACGAAATGCTTTTGCATTCCAAGGAATTGGCATCTAAAAATTTAATGTACGATAATTATATTGGTTTTGGTTATTACAACACCATTCTGCCTTCTCCTATCCAGAGAAATATTTTAGAAAATCCGAGTTGGTATACAGCATACACGCCTTATCAGGCAGAAATTGCACAAGGAAGATTAGAAGCCTTACTCAATTACCAAACTTTAATTATTAGTCTTACAGGATTACCTTTGGCAAACGCATCGCTATTAGACGAGGGAACCGCAGCTTCCGAAGCTATGCACATGTTTTTCGGGAACAGAACAAAGGAACAAAAAAAACAAGAAGCCAATAAATTTTTTGTTTCCGAACTGGTATTGCCACAAACCATAGCGGTGTTGAAAACCAAAGGAGAAGGATTAGGAATAGAAATTGTGGTAGGAAATCACCAAACACACCAGTTAGATGATTCTTATTTTGGGGTTCTTTTGCAGTATCCCGGTAAAAACGGAGCTATTATAGATTACACTTCTGTTATTGAAAAATATAAAGAACAAAACCTTCAGGTAGTAGTAGCTTGTGATATATTGGCATTAGTAAAATTAAAATCTCCGGCTGCCATGGGAGCCGACTGTGCGGTAGGAACATCTCAGCGTTTCGGGATTCCTATGGGATACGGTGGCCCGCATGCTGCATTTTTTGCTTGTAAAGAAGACTACAAAAGAGATATACCGGGAAGAATCATTGGGATATCACAAGATATGTATGGGAAAAGAGCTTTGAGAATGGCACTACAAACCCGAGAGCAGCATATCAAAAGAGAAAAAGCAACTTCCAACATCTGTACTGCTCAGGTGCTTTTAGCTGTTATGGCAGGTATGTATGCCGTATATCATGGTCCTAAAGGTTTAAACGAAATCGCCAACCAAATTCATTATAAAGCTAATGCCTTAAAAGAAGCATTGAATATTTTCGGTTACGAAATTGTAGAAGATCCTACTTTCGATACGGTAAAAATAAAAATGCAAGAGGAAGAAAAAGCCGCCTTGAAGCGATTGATGAAAGACCATAAAATCAATCTCAATTATTTTACCGAAGGGTTTGTAAGTGTTTCTATCAATGAAACAACTACTTTGGACAGATTACAGAAATTAGTAGATTCTTTTGCTCATTTTAAAGTAAAACAAAGTGTAAAGGTTATTGTAAAAGAAGAGAATACAATTCCTAATACTCTTTTGAGAACCGATGAAATTTTAAAAGAAGAGGTTTTTAATAAATACCATACCGAAACAGAGTTGATGCGCTACATCAAAAGACTGGAGAGAAAAGATTTGTCTTTAACACATTCTATGATTTCATTAGGCTCTTGTACCATGAAACTGAATGCAGCGACACAAATGCTGCCTCTATCTTGGGCAGAGTGGGGAAGTGTACATCCTTTCGTGCCGGTAGAGCAAGCGGGAGGCTATCAAACGCTAATTAAAGAACTCGAGAAAGATTTGGCAGAGATTACAGGCTTTGCAGGTACATCGCTTCAGCCCAATTCCGGAGCACAAGGCGAATATGCGGGGCTTATGGTCATCAGACAATATCACAAATCCCGAGGCGAAGAACACCGAAATATTGTACTTATTCCTCAATCTGCACACGGAACCAACCCGGCTTCAGCCGTAATTGCCGGAATGAAAGTAGTAGTGGTGAAAAATCTTGAAAACGGCGAAATTGATTTTGAAGATTTAAAAGCAAAAGTAGAGGAACATAAAGACCACTTATCGGCATTTATGATTACTTATCCATCTACCTATGGTTTCTTTGATGATAATGTGAAAGAAATTACCGATCTTATCCATGCCAATGGCGGTCAGGTTTACATGGATGGTGCCAATATGAATGCACAAGTAGGCTTTACCAGTCCGGGAAATATTGGGGCAGATGTTTGTCATCTCAACTTACATAAAACCTTTGCTATTCCTCATGGTGGTGGTGGTCCGGGAGTTGGTCCTATCTGTGTAGCGGCACATTTGGTTCCTTTCTTGCCATCTAACCCGAATGTGAATATCGGAGGAAGCCAGTCTATTGATGCAATTTCCGCAGCACCTTATGGCTCAGCATTGGTATTGAATATTTCTTATGCCTATATCAAAATGTTGGGAGCAAAAGGATTAAGAAAATCTACGGAATATGCTATTCTAAATGCTAATTATTTGAAAGATGTACTGAAAGAGCATTTCCCTATTTTGTATTCCAATAAAAATGGAAGAGTAGCCCACGAGTGTATTGTAGATTTCCGTCAGTTCAAAACTTTTGGAATTGAAGTAGCCGATGTCGCAAAAAGATTGATGGACTATGGTTTCCATGCTCCTACAGTAAGTTTCCCTGTAGCAGGAACTCTTATGATAGAACCTACTGAGTCTGAAAGCAAAGAAGAAATAGACCGATTTGCAGAGGCGTTGATTTCCATTAAAAAAGAAATTGATGAAATCGCAGAAGGTAAAGCAGACGAAAAAAATAATGTCTTGAAAAATGCTCCACACACCGAGCAATTGGTTATCTCCGACGCATGGGATAAGCCGTATAGCAGAGAAAAAGCAGCCTATCCGCTCGACTGGGTACGTAGCCATAAATTCTTTGCATCGGTTTCAAGAGTAGATGAAGCGTTTGGTGATCGAAATTTGGTTTGTGCCTGCGAACCAATCGAAAGCTATATGAATTAATCAAAACATCAACAAAAACTCCTAAGACCTCGTACTTAGGAGTTTTTGTTGATAAGGGATATTGTTAGTGCTAATATTTTTACCAATCTTAATTAACGTGAGTTCGGGATAAGATATTTAATCGCAACGGTAAACAAAGACATTTATTTAATTGATTTTTAAATATTTAAGGCAAACAAAGGCATGAAACTTATTGAAGTAATACAAATTTTTGTATTTGACTACGTCGAAATAACATTCATCGACTGAAAGGAGATAATCTTTGATTTCTTCAATAAACGAAGTGGCTTGGTTTATCTTAAAAAAAGCTAAAAATGATTGATTTCTTTGTTTAGCTTTGCGATGAAAAAAAATAAAGTGTTTATTTTCAATTATTTATAAGTTTTCTTATCCCGAACTCAGGTTAATTAACATAGCAGATTTTTCTCAAAATATCCTTTGAATCTTCGATTAACTGTGTGTGAGATTTCTATTAAATAGACGGCTTTAGTGTAGTGAAAATTGGATTAAAGTTGCTGTATAGCCCTATTTAAAAAACAGTTAAACGGATACATCTTTTCAAAAATACCACTGCAATATTCCAAAAAACTTTCTTTTAGAATTTGTTCATTTTTTAAATAATGTATCACGGTAAAGTGTTTGAATTTTAGGTATTCTGCCATAGGATTTTCTTTATCAAAGCCTTGTGGGACTTTTATTAGTTTGTCGGCATCTAATTTTAAATCTTGTTCCAAAGATTGGTTACGAATAATCTTCAAAAAATCTTCCGAATAATCGCTTATTTCTTGCCTTATGGCTTTTAGATTTTTAGGTTCAGGCATATAGATGCCACCGGCAATAAAACAATTATCGGGTTCTAAGTGAATGTAATATCCCGCATGAGAAGCCAAGCCTTTTCCCTTAGAAATAGCAGCCCCAAAGTTGGTTTTGTAAGGGGTTTTGTCTTTTGAAAACCGAGTATCTCTATAAATCCTAAAAATACAGTTTTTAGCCTCCAATTTTTCTATGGTGGTATCAAACAGGGCAATTTTTGGAATTAACTCATCTACAAATGCTTTGAAATTATCTTGGGCATTGGTAAAAAGAGGCTTATTTTCGGTAAACCAATCTCGATTGTTATTTTGTTTGAGAGCATTTAAAAACTGTAAGGTTTCTTGTTTAATGAAAGTTACCATAAAAGTAATTTTAACGTAAAAATAAGAAATAAAAAAAGCAAATATCCCGATATTGGTACAATAATTGCAATTTACGTGGTTCACTAAAATTTTTTATACAATGAAACGATTTTTATGCAGTAGTATTACGGCATTATTTGCCTTTATGTTTTTAGCCATGTCTTGCTCCAGAGACAACGATGTGAATCCTGTTTACACCGCAAAATTGGAAATGACTCATACGGGAGAGTTTATCAATGGGAAAATTTCCTACAAAAACGAGAAAGGAGAGTTAGTATCTATTCTCGTCAATGAAGAGTTGGTGTCAGGGCGATCGAAAACCATTAGTTTTAATGTTACCAAAGGCTTTGCATCGTATGTTAATGTCAACCTTGTTGATCTTTATGGAGATTTGAAAATAAAATGGACAATTACAGACCAAAATGGTAAAGCTTACCAAACATGGGACAGAACTTTGTCTCGTAACGGTGGCAATGCCAAAGATCTCTACGAAGAAACTTTTTAATTTGAAGTAACAAAATAAAAATTCCCAAGCAAAAGTTTGGGAATTTTTTATATTGCTTTCTTCTTGTTTTTTCTTGTGTTAAAACCTAAATTTGGGGCAAAATTATCCCTCTTGCAGACTCCTAAACGCATTCTTATTATTAGCTATTATTGGCCTCCTGCCGGAGGACCGGGAGTTCAGCGGTGGCTGAAGTTTATAAAATATTTGCCCGATTTTGGTTGGAACCCCACGGTTTTTATTCCCGAGAACCCTTCCTATCCGTTGTTAGATGATAGTTTGCTTAGAGATATACCTAAAAATTTGGAAATAATCAAAACCAAAATTTGGGAACCTTATCGGTGGGCAGAAAAACTTAATCGAAACAATAAAAAATTCAAAGCAGGGCAGTTTGATGTAGGCGAAAATCAATCTTGGAAATCCAAGTTATCGATTTTTGTAAGGGGAAATTTTTTTATTCCGGATGCAAGGGTGTTTTGGGTAAAACCGTCTGTTAGGTATCTTAAAAAATACCTTCAGGAAAACAAAATAGATGTTTTGGTTACCACGGGACCACCGCATTCCTTGCATTTGATAGGTCTGCAACTGAAAAAGAAATTTCCGAATATAAAATGGGTGGCAGATTTCAGAGATCCTTGGACGGAAATATCCTACTATAAACATCTGAAACTTACCAAAAGTTCCGACAAAAAACACAAAACTTTAGAGCGGCAAGTTTTTGAAAATGCCAATCTCACATTAGCCACAAGCTATACCGATGCCGAAAATTTCAATAAAAAAGGAGCTCGTGCAGTATGTATTACCAATGGTTTTGATGACGAAGATGGTATCGTAAAAAATGAAGTAGGGAAGTGGGAAAAATTAGATAATAAGGTAAAAAATCGATTTATTTTAAGCTATATCGGTGTTTTGGAACAACTGAGAAATCCGAATAAACTTTGGGAGGTTTTGAACGATTTGGTACAAAACCACGAAGATTTTAGAAAAGATTTCCAACTCAAGTTTGTGGGAAGAGTAGATGATAAGATTCTGGAAAACCTACAAAATTCCGAATTGAGAAACAATATCACGGATATGGGCTATATCGCTCACGATAAGGCTCTTTTAGAAATGGCTTCTTCCCATATTTTGTTGATTACCAATTTCCCTCAGGAATCGTCTAAGGGGATTATTCCGGGAAAAATATTTGAATACTTAGCAACCGGAAAGCAGATTATTTCTTTTGGACCTCAAGATAGCGATGTTGCTCGAATACTTAGTGAAACCCGTGCCGGAAAGCATTTTTCTTATCACGATACAGAAGAAGTAAAAAACTTTATAATTGAACAATACCAACTTTGGAAACAAAATAAAACGGAAAATAATCTGACTGACATCAAGCAATTTTCAAGAAAAAACCTTACTCGGCAATTGTCTGAAGTCCTCGAAAGATTGTTTTAACCTATTTGGGTTAGTTGAAATCATAAACAATTGAAAATAAGTGTTTTGTATGTTTGGGGAAAAGTAAAACTCTGTTTCTTTACGATAAAATATCTTATCCTGAATTGAGGTTATTTTTAGCCCTGCTTTGAGGCAGAGCTTTGGAGTTTAGGTTTACTTTAAAATATTCAAAGGATTGTTTTTATCGGTTGTTTCGTAATTTTCTATAATATAGAACAAGCCTTTTACCATCTGTTGTGAAGCCAGATGACTGATTCCTGAAGTGGCAGAAGCACCGGAATCTCCCAATAAACTTCCCAATAACTTTTGAGTGTTTAGAGCTGTGTTAATGGTTTTTACAATACCGTATTCGTTCAGTTTGGCATCTACTTTTGGGGTAATCGCCGCAATGAGCTGAGATTCCGTTTTGGCTCTTAGTAACTGGGTAGCAGCTCCCCTTCCACCTTCTGCAATTTTAACAGCATCTTCTGTAGTCATGTTGTTCACGGCATTTTCGAGGATAGGGCGAGATATATTTACGGTAAAAGCAGCCGCTTCGGCGATGTATTCTTTTTCTTTCTGAACCAAATTTCCCAAACCAATTTTCTCAAGAGTCGTATTGATTTCTTTTAATTGATTGGGAAGAGCAGCTTCAATCAAAGCATTTCCCAAAAATGAGTTTTTATCACTAAAAATTCCCAAACCTTTATCGATGCCGGCAAGCAGAATATTTTTGATTACCGATAAACCAATGCTGGTACCCGCAACAGTAGCACAAGATTGTGTGGTTGTAGTAACAATGGTAGCCGAACTTAAGGCAATTGCGGAAATAAACATGTATTTTTTCATATGTAGGTATTTATTGTTTTTTTTAGATCACCTATCTTCATTGGTATTTGCTTGCTAAATTTGTTAATGGCGATTTATATATGATTTTTTTTGACAGAAGTATACACAAATATTGAGCCAATTTAACAATAAAATAGATTAAACTCAATAGCGTCCTAAATAAAAAAATAAGAAGGAATTAAAGTAACTCAAAGTATCTTTGAGGTTGTACAACAAAAAAACCTTCTTATGGATTCAAAATTAACATTATTTTCCCAAATCATTTCAAAAA
>JAGOJI010000138.1 GCA_017995195.1 Cloacibacterium sp. | reverse complement strand
AGGAATATCCAAAGCATTGTGATGGGTAATGAAAGGCCTTGCTGCGGCACCTCCAGGAATTGATTGTAATACAGGAGTTTCTACCTCAAAATAGCCGGCTTCGTTGAAAAAAGTCCGCATTGCATTGAACAATTTGGTTCTTTTTACAAAAATTTCTTTTACCTGTGGGTTAACCACCAAATCGGCATAACGCTGTCTGTATCTGAGTTCAGGATCATTAAAGGCATCATGAATATTTCCTTCAGCATCTATTTTAGGCAAAGGAAGCGGACGAAGAGTTTTGGTAAGAAGGGTAAAGTTTTTTACCATTACGGTCATTTCACCCACCTGAGTTTTGAAAAGCTCTCCTTCGATTCCAATAATGTCGCCAATATCCAGAAGATGTTTATAAACATCGTTGTACAAGGATTTGTCTTCGTCTTGGCAAATCTCATCTCTATTGAAATATACCTGAATTCTACCTTCGGAATCCTGCAATTCGGCAAAACTTGCTTTACCTTGGATTCTTCGGGACATCAATCTACCTGCCAATTTCACTTTTTTGCCTTCGGCAAAATTAGATTTTATGGATTGAGTAGTATCTGTAATGGTGTATTCGTCTGCGGGGTACGCATTGATTCCTAATTTCTCAAGTTCAGTGAGCTTATTTCTCCTAATGATTTCCTGTTCTGATAACTGCATTTTTCTATTTTGAATAACGGACAAAGGTAAGAAATTTTAATGAATTTTAAGAAAACACCTCAATTTTTGATTGGGATAATTTGGAGAAATATTGGCATAAAAAACTCAAAAAATAGATGGTTATACTCAAAAAAATATTTTTTCTGAATATATATTCAATAAAACAATTAGAATTGCCAAAGGCTAATTGATACGAGATGTGATTCTTTGTTGAATAAACCCTAATAAATACTATGTTTTTGTTAAAAGTTGAACATTTAGATGACCTTCTAAAGTCATGATATTTCATTAAATTTACGAGATATAACAAATTTCTTATGACAAAAAGACTATGGGCTTCGGCTTTGTATTGTATGATGGCTGCAACTGCTTTTGCACAATGGACACCTGCTACATTACAAGGAAAACAAACGCACAAAAATGTAAATATCCAAAAAACTTATGCTCTCGATTTGCAAAAAATGAAAGCATTACTTGCTAATGCTCCTATCGAAGCTAAAGATACAAGACCTGTAGAAATACAACTTCCGGATTTACAAGGCAAACTGCATCGTTTCGCCGTCTATAGTAGACCTGTAGCAGACAGAAAATTAGCCGAACGCTACGGATTGGGTTCCTACGTTGGTAGAGGGATTGATGATCCTTCGCTTTATGTAAGATTCAGTTTTTCCGGAAACGATTTTCAATCGATGCTCATGCAAAATGGAGAGTATCAGTTTATTGAGCCATTAAACAATACAAAATCGGTTTACGGTGTTTTTTCTAAAACTAAGAGAACAAGCAACGGAAAACCTTTTGAATGTACGACTTCAGAAAGTCCTTCAAAACAAAAAGAACTCAATCAATTGTTTGATAATAATAAATTGATTTCGAAACTTAGTGATTTTACCATTACCTCAAGCGATAAAAAATTCAGAACGTACCGTTTGGCACTTGCAGTAACAGGTGAATATACTCAGCGTTTCGGCGGTGTTGCAGGAGCGTTGACACAGATAAACGCAACGATGACAAGGGTAAACGGCATTTTCGAGAAAGATTTGGCAGTAAATCTTATCCTTATTGGAGATAACGATAAGTTGGTATACAGTAATCCTAATACCGATCCTTTCTCCAGTTCCAATTCCTACTCTATGGAATTACAAAGAACATTGACCAAAGAAATTGGTGAAGCAAACTATGATTTGGGGCACGTTTTTGGAAATGAAGGTGGTGGTGGAAATGCCGGTTGTAATGGTTGTGTATGCATTAGTCCTGATTTAGATGTTAACGGTATTCCTATAAGTTTGGGTAAAGGTTCTGCATATACCACGCCGTATCCTGGAAGTGTGCCATATGGCGATGTTTTCGATGTGAATCTCGTTGCTCACGAAATGGGGCATCAGCTCGGAGCCAACCATACGTTTTCTCATGTTCTGCACGCGGGCTCACAGTACAAGGTGCATATGGAACCCAATTTAGGAGTTACCATTATGTCTTACGGAACTGAAAGTGGTTATTTCCATACCGCAAGCGTTGATGAAATTTTAACCAATTTAAAAACGAAAAATAATTGTGGAACTGTTATTCCAATTAATAATAATTCACCCTATATAACGCCCATGCCAGATGTTACCATTCCAAAAAGTACGGCATTTCTTCTAAAAGCAGAAGCTATAGATCCCGAAGGAGATGCACTTACCTATACTTGGGAACAAGTAGATCGTGCAACAATTCCTGTGAATCAAATCTATGCGGATAATACAACTGGTCCTATGTTCCGTTCTGTAAAGCCAAGCAACTCACCCGAAAGATCTTTTCCTAAATTGACTTCTGTGCTCAGCGGAGCATTAACCGCTGATTGGGAAACAGTTTCCAATGTAGCCAGAGATTTGAATTTCCGAGTTACTGTAAGAGATAATAATCCAACGTTTAATCAACAACAACTGGCAACTGCGACCCAAAAAGTAATAGTGACGGATACAGAACCATTCCGCGTAACGTCTTCCATTGTTTACAATAATGCACCGACTGAGGTTACTTGGTTGGTTTCGGGAACAGATAAAGCTCCTTTTAATGCTATAAATGTAAAAATAGATTACACAGCGGATAATGGACAAACTTGGGTAACTGTTTCTGAATCAACTCCAAATGATGGTTCCGAGAAAGTGACGTTCCCAAGTTCTTTGGTGAAAGATTCACAAATAAGCATTCGTGTTTCAGCAATTGGGAATGTGTTTTTTGCCGTTAATAAGGCTACGGTTTCCCAAATATCGGCTTGCAATGGAGAAGCTCCTAAAAATGTAAACGTTTCCGGAATTGCAACAGATAAAGTATTCGTTAATTGGAACTTGGTAACCGATGCTACTTATAAAATAAGATACAGAAACCCTTGGGAAAATGCTTGGAATGAGGTTACAACCACGACAAGCCCATATGAAATTAAAAATTTGCAAGAAGGTTCTCTTTATGAAGTACAAGTAGCTACCGTTTGCAATAGTACAACCGGAGCGTACAGTGAATCTTATCAGTTTTTCACAGCAAAAACGTCGGATTACTGCGAACTGAGACCTTCAACTGCTGTAGACGAATGGATTTACAACGTAACTATAACACCGGAAGGAAATAATATACCTATAATGAACAGTGACTCCCAAGCATCGCCATCATCTTCAATTGCAGATTATGTGAAGGATGCGTCTCGTTTGGTAACACTTGTGAAAGGAAGTACAAATAATACCATTTCTGTTAAGAAAGGTTGGACATATAACTTGGCACCTAATATGCGTGTTTCTGCTTGGATTGATTTCAACGGTGATGGTGTTTATTCTGAAAGTGAAAAAATAATGATGACCGACTGGAACAAAGATGCAGTGAATACTATAAGTTTTAATGTACCACAAGATGCTTACACAGGAAACAAACTTGTAGGAATGCGTGTCGCTACAGCTAATGGCTTTGGAAATCATCTCTCTGATCCTTGTGTATCCTATACTTATGGGGAAGTGGAAAACTATTCGGTAAAAATTCTACCGTCGGATAACTTTTTAAGTATCGGTAATGAGTCTCCAAAAGCGGAATCTATCGGTATTTATCCTAATCCTGCTGCCGATTGGTTGAATATGAGCAACAACATCTCTAACAATGCCGACTATACGGTGTATAATACAGTAGGACAAATAATGTCTCAAGGAAAAATAATGGACAGGAAAATCAATATATCCAGATTAAAAAAAA
>JAGOJI010000137.1 GCA_017995195.1 Cloacibacterium sp. | reverse complement strand
ATAAGGTAGACAAGGTAAGTTTAGATACAAAATGTTCTGCATCGGGAGTGAGTATTACTTTTATTTCGGCTCCTTTTTTTATAAAATCTCTTACAAGTGTATTCATTTTGTAGGCGGCAATGCCTCCTGAAATAGCTAATAGAATTTTTTTGCCTTGTAGTGTCATATCAATTATTTTAAACGAAAGTAGCATAAATTTTTAAAACAAAAAAGCCACAGAATACTAAAAGTATCTTGTGGCATTTGTATTTAAGTATGAAAAAATACTAAGACTCTGTTCTTCTGAAGTAGATATCTCCATCTAACCATTCTCTTATGGCAATAGAGGTTGGTTTTGGAAGTTTTTCGTAATGTTTGGAGATTTCAATTTGTTCTCTGTTTTCAAAAACTTCTTCCAAAGTCGAGTTATGTACGGCAAATTCGTCTAACTTACCATGCAACTCGGTTCTTATTTCAGCGTTAATTTGTTCTGCTCTTTTACCCATAATTACGATAGCTTCGTAGATGCTTCCTACTTTTTCTTCAATTTTATCTTTATCGTAAGTTACGGTGTTTAGTTCTGCTTTGGTATCTTTTATGCTCATTGTAGCGAGAATTTATATTTAGTTTGCAAAGGTAGTAAAATTTAATTAATCAAAAACTTTTAGTTTAGGAGCCTTTTGCCTTTGTTTCTTCTTTTTCTTTTAGTTTTAGCTCTTCTTTTTTCTGTTTTTCCAGTATTTCAGCCTTTCTTGCTTCTACTTGTTTTGCAAGTATTTCATATTTTTCTTTTTCCTTTAGCAATTTTTCTCTTAAGGATATGGCCTGCTTTGCCGAGTTGGTATCAGGATATTCTTTTTCTACTTGTCGGGAGAAAGCAATGGCATTGTCCAGTCGGTCTTTTTTCAAATCATATATCGAGTTAATGGCCAATTCGGACTTTGCCTGCATAATATAGTCGTAGGCTTTAGGTTTTAGTTTGGTACTGGGGAAGTCGTGTAGCAGGTTTTCAAAAGAAATAGCGGCAGCTTTGTATTCTGCCATTTTAAAATATTGTCTGGCTTGTTCATAGGCTTTGAACTCTAGTTTGTACGAGAGTTCATCTACCAGCTGATTGATGTTTTTTGCCCTTTCTGAGTCCGGATAGGTGTTAAGAAATTCCTGCATTTCGTTAATTGCCGACTCGGTACTGGTTTGGTCGAGGTTATAATCCAATGAACCTTGGTAATAGCAAAGAGCCGACATATAGGCAGCTTCTTCTTTTCGGGGATCGTGTACAAAGGTTACCGAAAAATTTTTAAACTGATGTCCTGCCAGTTTGTAATTCTTGTCATAATAATTGGCATAAGCCGTTTTGAAAACTACCTCAGGAGCATCATCGGTTCCTGCTACTAAGTTGGGCAATCGTTCGTAGAGAGCAATGGCATCAGACCATTTTTTCTTGGCATAAAACTCATTGGCTGTTTTCAGGATAAAATCTTTATCAGCACTTTTCATTGCCGAATCCAATTGCTTGTTGCAGGATAAAATTACCAAAGAAACTGCTGCTATTGCGATATATTTTTTCATAAAAGTACTTCGGCTGAAAGTTTTTAATAACTCAACGCCATTTCAATCTGCAAAAATATAATTTTTTTGATAACCGAATGTATTTTATTATACTTTAACGAAATTATAACATATTGCAATTTAGTACGTATAGCCTAAGAGGGAGAAAATACAAGTGTTCAGGTGTAGTTTGAGTTTGTTTTCGGCATGAGTGGTAAAGTCTTTCTCGTCGCAGTTGAGAAAAGTAAGATAAAATGTTTTATTTCTTATGGTAAACAATACTGTACCAATGAGTGTAGAGAGTATATCTTCGGATTTTGCCGCTTTTTTGAACACACCTGTAGAAATCCCTTTTTCAATAATATCATCTAAAACACGAATGCAGATGAGATAAAAATCTGTAAGTATATTCTTAACACTATCGGTATGTCTCATCTCTTGTGTTACAAAACCATGAAAATGGCGGTATCGGAACAATTGTCCCGTAATAAAGTTGATGATTTCCTTCATTTGCATTTCGGGATTTCCATTTTTAATGGTTTGAGTAAATTCCGAAAACTTTTCTTTAGTTCTTTGTACGCGGTATTGGTACAAATCAATCATCATTTTTTCCTTCGAGCCAAAATAGTAGGAAATCATAGCGACATTAATATTGGCCTTTGAAGAAATTTCCCTTACGGAAGTTCCCTCAAAGCCATTTTTGGCAATAAGCTCCTCTGCAATATCCAGAATTCGGATCTGTTTTTCGTTGAATTTTTTAGGCATAGGCTTATTTATTATAGAAAACAGTTTAAGTTGATATAGTAGTTTCCAAATTATGAATTATTTTTTTGAGAAATATTCTTTACTAAAAAAACGAAGAATTATTACTCAAAATTTTTTACGAAAATAGGAATAATTATACAAATCATATCCATAGGGCAGCGAAATCTTAGCTATACTTAACTTATAGCCCTTTCCAAAATTTATTTTACCTCCAAAAGATAATCCACAACTATCTCCACACAAACCGTCAAGATTTCCAAAACGCTAAGGATTTCAACAATCAATATCAATACAAGAAAACCCACAAATCACTCCTGTATTTTTTGTACATTCATTTTTTTGAACTAATTTTGAGCAAAATTTAAAACAAATGAACATACCTGTAGAATTAAAGTACACCAAGGATCACGAGTGGGTAAAAATTGAAGGAAATATCGTAACAGTAGGCATCACAGATTTTGCACAAGGAGAATTAGGAGACATCGTTTTTGTAGACGTAGATAGCGTAGACGATGATTTGAAAGCCGGAGACGTTTTCGGGAGCGTAGAAGCCGTGAAAACAGTTTCAGATTTATACTTACCTGTTTCAGGAAAGGTTGTTGAGTTCAACGAGGCTCTCGAAGGAGAACCGGAGTTGGTAAATACAGACCCTTACGGCAAAGGATGGATTGTGAAAGTAGAAATTGCTGATGGAACAGATATGTCGGAATTGCTTTCTGCTGATCAATACAAAGAAGTGATTGGATAAACTTACCAAGATATTCAGATATAAGATTTTGCCCATTTATTGGGCATTTCTTACTTATATACTCCTTAAAGGAGGCTTAGAAAAACGAGAACCCTACTGGTTCGAGTTTACCAATATCGACAAAACCATACACCTTGCCATATTTGCATTACTCGGTTTTTGCTTTCGCGTAGCCTATCCCAAGCAAAAATTTTGGATATTCTTCCAGCTCATGCTTATTTATGCACTCCTTACAGAAATCCTTCAAGACGAGATGGCACTGGGCAGGTCAATGGAAACATTAGATTTAGTCGCAGATATGTTGGGCGTTCTCACAGGTTACTTTGTATGGAGAAACCTAAAAACCGTTTCTCATAAAATATAGCAAAACTATACTTCTTAAGACAGCAAAATACTAATTATGGCGTGCCCCTTGCCCACGCTTTCTTTCATTACCCTTTATTTTTGCAGCCGCTCGGGTCGTGCTGTCCGCTCCAATTCCGCCTCGCCTCTTGGGGCGAGGCGGGATTTCCGCTTCCATCACTCACGCGAAATACCCTCCCGAAATACCCTTTCGTTTATTCAAGCAATATAAAACCATAAGTTTTGTACCATAGATTAAATCTTGTAATAGTAGGGGGGAGTCAAATCAATAAACAAAGCAATTATTATATAGTAATTCCCTTATAATCTATACATATAATTGATTGTCAGAATGTTTTTAGGAGGTTTTCGGTAGCTTGCTAAGTTTTTAAGAATATTAAGTGTCTTTGATTTTGTTTTTATTATGTTAAAAAAGTTTATTTATAAAAATAAATGATTTGTTACTTAGATAGTTGCGTAAAAAAGGGCATAAAATGATAAAAAAAGTTTGTGATATTAGAAAAAGTTTCTACTTTTGCACTCGCTAAACGAAA
>JAGOJI010000136.1 GCA_017995195.1 Cloacibacterium sp. | reverse complement strand
TTGAAATGATTTGGGAAAATAATGTTAATTTTGAATCCATAAGAAGGTTTTTTTGTTGTACAACCTCAAAGATACTTTGAGTTACTTTAATTCCTTCTTATTTTTTTATTTAGGACGCTATTGAAATTCAGTTGATATTTTTTAACTTTATCGACTGAAAAAATAAACTCATGGCAGATAAAACAAAATTCGTAGAAGAACTTCAATCAAGATATCAAACCAAAGGAGCCTCCATTGTTCTTGGAAAAGGAATGTTAGATGGAGAAGTATTACCGGAGGTTAATGTAAGCATTCCTTTGAAAACCGTGAACCGCCACGGGCTCATTGCCGGAGCTACAGGAACGGGGAAAACAAAAACCTTGCAGGTGTTTGTAGAACAACTTTCTCATGCCGGAGTACCTTCTTTGGTAATGGATATCAAGGGGGATTTGTCCGGTATTGCCGTAGCAGGGGAAGAAAATGCAAAAATACAAGAACGCTATACCAAAACGCAGTTGCCTTATCATCCGCAAGCATTTCCGGTAGAACTGATGTCTATTTCCGGAGAGAAAGGCGTAAAGCTAAGGGCTACAACTACTGAATTTGGACCTGTTTTGCTCAGCAAAATTTTAGGGCTCAATGACACCCAGTCCAGCATTATGTCTATTGTTTTCAAATATTGTGATGACAAAGGTCTCCCATTGATTGATTTGGAGGATTTGAAAAAAGTATTGCAATATGTTACCGATAATCCTCAGGGAAAAAAAGAGTTGTCCGATAATTATGGAGCCATAGCATCGGCTTCGTTAGGGGCTATTCTTCGTTCTATTGTTGCTTTGGAGCAACAAGGAGCTTCTCAGTTCTTTGGAGAGCCCAGTTTTGATGTGCAGGATTTATTGCAACTTAGAGATGGGAAAGGAGTGGTTAATGTCCTTAGGGTAGCAGATATTCAAAGTAAGCCGGCGTTGTTTTCTACCTTTATGCTCTCTCTTTTTGCAGAAATTTACATGACTTTCCCCGAAGAGGGAGATTTAGAAAAACCAAAACTGGTATTGTTTATAGATGAGGCTCATTTAATCTTCAACGAAGCCTCAAAAGCCTTACTTTCTCAAATAGAAACTATGGTGAAGCTCATTCGTTCCAAAGGGGTAGGCATCTATTTTATTACCCAAATTCCGGGAGACATTCCGGAGAATGTTTTGAGCCAATTGGGAATGAAAATTCAACACGCCCTCAGAGGTTTTACAGCAAAAGATAAAAAAGAAATAGATAAAGCCATCGAAAACTATCCAACAACCGAATACTACAACGCCAACGAGCTTATACAGGCATTAGGAATCGGAGAGGCATTTGTGACGGCATTGGACGAAAAAGGTGTTCCTACCCCTTTGGTACATACTTATCTTATTTCTCCGGAAAGTAGAATGGATGTGCTCTCTACAGACGAAATAGAGCGTTTGGTAAACAGCTCTCACTTGGCTTCCAAATATAATCAACAGGTTGATAAAGAGTCAGCCTACGAAATTTTGATGAAAAGAATGAACCAAGACACAGAAACAGAACAGCAAGTGCCAAGTAGAACGACTTCCGAGAAAGAAGAGCCGGGAATGTTCGAAACAGTACTTACGAGTCCTATGGCGAAAACATTTGGCAATACCCTGATGCGGGAAGGAGCTAAAGCTATCTTAGGAATGTTGGGCTTAAAAACAACTCGAAGAAGATAGAGAATAGAGAAAACATAAATTAAAGACAATTTGAAAAAAAACTGTCGTCTGAAAAAATAGAAAATGTATTCCATCATCGATATTGAAAGTAATGGAGCGGCATATAGGAAGGAAAGCATTATCGAGATTGCCTTGTTTTTGTATGACGGTCATGAGATTACAGATCAATTCATTACCTTGGTAAATCCTGAATCCGAAATTTCACCTTATGTGCAAAAACTTACGGGGATTACTCCTAAAATGGTGAAAACGGCACCCAAATTTCATGAAGTTGCCAAGAGAATTATAGAAATAACTCAAGAAACTACTCTTGTAGGGCACAATGTGGATTTCGATTACCGAATGCTCCGCCAGTCGTTTAAGAGGTTGGGGTACGATTTTAAAATGAATACCATAGATACCATTCCGCTGGCGAAGCAGCTTATTCCGGATGTCGAGAGTTACTCACTCGGGAAGCTGTGCAAATCTATTGGTATTCCTTTGGTTGATGCCCATAGAGCATCGGGCGACGCAAGAGCTACACTGGAACTGTTCAAATTATTGATTTCCAAGGATACCAAAAATCAAATTATCCAGTTGCATCAGGAGGAAGCTAAGGCTAAAACCTATACCAATAAAATTAAAGAGCTTACCGAAGATTTGCCTGCCGAAAAAGGGATTCTGTATTTTCAAAACGAAAAAGGAAATATTATTTATAGTGATTTGGCAGATGATATTTATAAGGTATCCAAAAGAATACTCAACTCAAAATCTTCAAAATATCTCAAAATTCAGAAAGAGGTAGAGCATATTTCCTACGAATTTACCGGCACCGATTTTATTGCCCGGCTGATGCTCAGGGAAAAAGGTATCAAAAAGACAGTCCGAAAGCCCTATGCCATTTTTTTTGATTCCGAGAAGAATAATTATTTCATTTCAAAACGCATTCCAGAAGGATTTACCGAAGTTTTTCGGTTCAGAACCTTTTCCCAAGCCGAGAAAATTTTAAAAGAAATCAAAAACAATGAAGCGTTTTCAGAGTTTGAAAATCTGAAAAATGCGATTTCTCTGAGCAAAAGAAACGAACTGTGGATTTCTAAAGGTAGAGTCTTGGGCGAAAAATCTTTCTTAGTCATCCGAAATGGAAAACTGATAGGTTACGGTTTCTACGAACTTTATCACCAGATTTTATCTTGGGATAAAATCTCTAAACTCATGGTAAAAATCTCAAATACAAGCCCTAAAATAAAACAAGACCTGCAATTTTCTTTATTTCATAAAGAATATGAAGTGATTAAATTACCGGATTGATTTCTTATTTTTAACATTGAGGATTTTAAGAACCTGTTTTAAATTTTATTCAATTGTTTTTAGTGTGTTGTTTTTCAATGTTTTATATATAATCGTTATTATGAGCCTTCGACTGTGCTCAGGCTGACATTTTATAGAAAAACTGTGGCGTAAAACTTATTGAAGCAATACCAAGTTTATATTGCTTTCTTACAAGAAGTGCCTTAGTCTACCTTAAAAACAATCTGAAAAATGATTCATTTCATTGTTTGACTTTGCGATAAAAAAATAAAACATTTATTTTCAATTGTTTATATATTTTTGTTAATCCTAATTTAGGATATTTATTAACTGAATGTCTTACGTTAAAGACAAGAATAAACTTGTTTATTAAATTTAGAAAGATTAAGCATATACTTATAAAAGTTTTATTTTAAAAAATTTAACATTCTAACCATCAACTACTTTTGCTGAAAAAAATCAAAAAAATACAATGATGTATATAATTTTTTTGTATCTTTGTAGCGTATTCTCATTAAACAAAAATATAAACATAAAATTATGAAAAAAGTCTTTATTATTGCTTTAGTATCAGTGGCTTCTTCTCTGTTTTCACAAACAGGGAAAGTGGGGATTAATACACCTACTCCATCTGCTACTTTAGATATACAGCCCAATACGGCAAATGCAGCTACTACAGCTACTACAGCGGAGGGACTCTTGATTCCGAGAGTATCTCGATTACGAGCTGCCAATATGGGATTAACACCGGCGGTATCTACCATGATATATATCAACTCTGTTGCCGATGGCTCGGCTACCGGTACTACGGCTAATGTAGATGCAGTAGGTTTCTATTATTTCAACGGAAGTGTTTGGACAAAGCTCAACGCTGGTGGTGGCGGTGGCTCAACGGTAGAACCTTTAAACCAAATGGGAACAACTTCTACACAATCAACGACTAATACTA
>JAGOJI010000135.1 GCA_017995195.1 Cloacibacterium sp. | reverse complement strand
AATTAGACATATTAGCTTTCGGAGCGCATCCGGATGATGTGGAATTAGGCTGTGGCGCCACTATAGCCAAAGAAATTTCGCTAGGCAAAAAAATTGGAATTGTAGATTTAACCCGTGGGGAATTAGGCACCCGCGGAACAGCCGAAATACGAGACAAAGAAGCAGCCGCTGCCGCTAAAATATTAGGCATCAGCGTCCGTGAAAACCTGAATTTCCGCGATGGTTTTTTTGTAAATGACGAAAAACATCAATTGGAAATCATAAAAATGATCCGAAAATACCAACCGGAAATTGTATTATGCAACGCTATAGACGACCGTCATATCGATCATGGCAAAGGAAGCAAATTGGTTTCCGACGCTTGTTTTCTTTCGGGATTACGTCGTATAGAAACCGTGTTAGGCGAAGAAATACAAGAAGCCTGGCGACCAAAAGTAGTGTATCATTACATTCAGTGGAAAAATATCGAACCGGATTTCGTAGTAGATGTAACCGGATTTGTAGACAAAAAAGTCGAAGCCATCATGGCGTACAGTTCGCAATTTTACGAAGCCAATTCCAATGAACCGATTACGCCAATCGCAACCAAAAACTTTTTAGACAGCCTGCATTACCGCTCTCAGGACTTGGGAAGGTTAATCGGAACCGATTTCGGGGAAGGATTTACCGTGGAAAGATATGTGGCAGTCAATAGTTTAGCAAATTTGATGTAATTTTTTTAAAAAAATATTTGCGAAAGCTAAGAAATGCGCTATATTTGCACTCGCAAACTGGGTTACGGCCTGGTTTTAAAGATTAAATGGTGATTGTAGCTCAGTTGGTTAGAGCGTCGGATTGTGGTTCCGAAGGTCGCGGGTTCGAGACCCGTCTTTCACCCAAAAGCAAAAGCTCTGAAGTAATTCGGAGCTTTTTTTGTTGTGGTATATTTAAACCTCCTGTTCTTTTAAGAGTTTTATCTTCCTTGAAACCAATGGCGATTTTTGTTGGGGGTTACTTGTTTTGTTGGTATTCTTAAAAACCAGCGTAACCGAAGTACCTTTAGTCATCTCGGAATTCACTCGAATGGAACAATCAATAATCTTAGCTAAATCCCTAATCAGGTGCAGACCCAGTCCGGATTTGATGCCCACAATAACTGTATCGTCAAATAACGTGTTGAAATGGTTTAAATCGGCTCCTTTTCCGTTGTCTGAAATTTTCAGGTAAGTATATTTTTTCTCTGCCCAGACATTCCAGGATATTTTTGGATTTTCAATATTGCCTATAGCATTAATAGCGTTGGCGGTAAGGTTTCGGATAATGGTTTTCAGATAGTCTTCATCGGTAAACAGCGAAATGTTTTCCTTGTTTACATATACAATTGATATGTTCGAATACACAGAAAAATGATTGGCGATGTCATCAAACAACATTTTGAGATTTAATTTTTTCGGGTAAGGCTTGAAGTTTTCCATTTGTCCTTTACTCCAAAGCAGTAAATCTTCCATCGATTCCAGCAGATGTTCGGCACTTTCAATCGTTGTTTTTTCAAGACGTTCTTTTGTTTTTGGATCCAGTATTTCCGGATCATTTTTTTGGAGATGCAGAAAGTGAATCAAGCTCGCCAGCGGACCTCTTAAATCGTGGTTCAGTATGCTGAAAAAGTATAATTTTATTTTATTGGCCTGCTCCAGTTCGGCATTAAGCACATGGAGTTTTTGGTTACTTTTTTTGCGGATCCAATTCTGATAAAACAGCAAGCCTGCAATTACAGCAAGCAGGAGTATACCACCAATGTAATATAACAGGGTGTCTTCTTTGGCCTGAAGCTTTACTTTGTTTAGCTGAATTTCCTTTTGTTTTAAATCGATGGTTCGTTGGTCTTCTAAATTCTGTAAAGTTTGCTTGTTTTTAAAATTGAAAATCGAGTCTTTGTATTTAGAATAGAGAATGTATGCTTCAAGACTCTTTTTATACTCTTTTTTGAAGTAATAATACTCGGATATGGCCATGTAATCCTTAATCATGCCTTCATGACTGTTGAGCTCTTTATCTAAAGCAAGCGCTTCATTTATTTTTTGATAACCCAGATCCAATTCCTCTTCATTGCCGCTTTCTTTTCCTTTTTTAATATGAACAAGACCAATGTTTTGTATCGTAGACGCTTTTAAATCCAGGCTTTCAATCATATGCATATCTTCCATGGCTTTGTTGAGATAGTGGAGACTTAAGTCGTATTTGTTAAGACCTATATAGGTAGCTCCCATCCAGCTGTTTACGTAAATTAAAAGGCTTTTGTTGTTTTGAACTCTCAAATCTTTTTCAGCCAATTGGAAAGCTTTAATCGCTTCTTTATTTCGGTTCTGCTTGCCAAAAACAATACCCTTGCTGGCATGACACATAGCTATCGACCCCAATTGGTTAGGACAATCTTTAAAAGCAATTATAGCTTTGTCATAGTATAAAAGTGCTTTGTTGTAATTTTCTATGGCATTATACATGTTGGCAATGCCTAAAAAAGCCTTGGCCTGAATATAATTTTTGGTTTTTAACTGCTCGGCATTAAAGTCTGATTTTACAGTTTTTTCGTTAGGTCTAATTTTTTCACAGTATTTGAGTGCTTTAAAAAAGTAGCTCATAGATTCCCCAAATCCGGCTCTGTTGGCATTTAATACGCCAAACTGATTGTATACTTTTGCCAGCAGTAGGTACTCATTTTGTTCGGAAAATATTTTCTCTGCGGCTTTAAGGTGTTTTGCTGAAATGCTGTATTCTGCTTTCGAAATATAATGGGTTCCGAGGTTAAGATGTGACAGAGCGATACCTTTCGTCCAGTTTAAATTTTTAGAGATTTTCATGCCTTCCTTAGCATAAAAGATGCCTTTTTCCTGGTTAAGGTTAAAATAATTTTCAGAAATCAGATTGAGGTTTTTTACATAAGTAGAGTCTTTTTTTGATTTTTTTTTCGATTTATGAACTACGGTTAGTAAAGAATCGATGGTTTGCTGATTGTTTTGGGAATGCGTACTAAAACTAAAAAGAACAATTAAAAATGAGACAATTGTTTTAAACATGATTGATTGATTGATTGATTGATTGATTGATTGATTGATTGATGTATACAATACAATAGACGCTATTTTAGGAGTAATAGTTGCGTCTGAGATGCAAACTAAATTGAATTAGCTTTTTATTAGAAGGAGAAAAATTCCCTGAATGAATTTTATCTGTTTGAAAATCAGGTATTTTAGTTGTTTTGGATCAAAGTATCAGTTAACAGAAAAGATACTTTTTTGCGATAACTTTTTCCTATCGGTACAATCATTTTGTTGTGTAACACTACTCGGTTAACATCAAATTCTTCAACATATTGTTTTTGAACCGCAAAGCCTTTGTGAATTCGTATAAAAGATTTGAAATGTTCCTCTTCCAGCAATTTTCCGATTCCGGACAGAACACAATATTTTTTTTGTGCCGTAACCACCAGCGTATAATCTTTTAAGGCTTCAAGATAAACAACATCGTGAAGTTTCACTTTTATGTGATTTCGGCCTTCTTTAAGAAAAATAGTATCACCACCAATCGTGGTTTCAAAAAGGGATGATTTGGTTTTAGTGTCCAGAGGCGGTTTCAAGTTTCTAGCGCAATTTTTTGGTTAATAAATCTACCGTTTTATTTCCCGCATTTTCGCATCAAATTTTGAAAGATTTGGTTTCAAAATTCGAGAATAAAATTACATTATTTTTTTAAATGAAATTTTGGGTCATGTATAATCTAGAAATCGCGTTCAAGGGTGATTCGTATTCGAGTGTTTTTCTAGGTCTTTCGTTGAGCTGATTTTGGACTTTCACAATGTCCTTTTTGGAGAGCAAATTAAAGTCGGTTCCTTTTGGGAAATAGTCTCTGATCAGCCCGTTTGTGTTTTCGTTTGTTGGTCTTTCCCAAGGCGAATAGGGATGAGCAAAATAGACTTTTACTTTGGAATTTTTAGTGA
>JAGOJI010000134.1 GCA_017995195.1 Cloacibacterium sp. | reverse complement strand
TTTCGTTTAGCGAGTGCAAAAGTAGAAACTTTTTCTAATATCACAAACTTTTTTTATCATTTTATGCCCTTTTTTACGCAACTATCTAAGTAACAAATCATTTATTTTTATAAATAAACTTTTTTAAGAGCCTGTTTATTCTACACCAATATTTTTAAACAATCATAATTTTAAAATTATATAAGAGAACTGTATCTACTTTCCACTATATTTACTTTAGTCATGCCATTCTGTATAGCCGTTAGGAACTTCTTCGCATTCATTTCTACATACCGTTACTGTAACACAATTAGATTCTACACAGTCTGTTTCTCCGGTAGCGGGATTGGTATGACAACTTTGTGCACAGTTTTCAATGGTTTCACATACTCTTACACATTGGCTTTTGTATTTTACTTCTCTGTACTGATGTTTTACTGTTTGACTGGAACTTACCGTAGCTCCACACTGTACAAGAGAAGTGGTTGTTACTAATCTTTCTGTATCACTGATTTGGTTATACGCAATGGTGTTAGTAGTAGTACAAGCCGCATTGACTTGAAATGTTTTGCTAGCCGTTGCACCACATTGATCGGTAACAACAAGTGTAACATTGTATACTCCTGATGCAGCATAGCTGTGTGCAGGGTTGGCTTGTGTAGAAGTTGTACCGTCTCCAAAATTCCAAGAATATGTAATTGGATCTCCATCAGGATCATAAGCATAGGTATTACAAACAGGATCTTGCCCTCCTAATTGTGAACACGCCAATGTTCTAAATGTAAACTGGAGATAATTTTGTAAAAAATCAAAATCTGCCACAGGTGCAACATTTGGTATCTGTTCCTGGATAATTCTAGTTTCTGTACTAGATGCTCCGTTTCTGTAGGTAATTATTCTTTGTTGATTTATATTTCTTATTTTAATACTAGGAGATTGACACGTAATACTTCCATAGGAAACAAAAGCCCAATCCGAAGTATTTACAACATCACAGCCTGTATTATCTACAAACTGTACCGTTCTGTTTTCTACATTACGTGTACCATTTAATAAGTAGCAGGTTCTGTTTTGATAAATATCCTGTCTTCTTACGCACCCTTCCCATCCAGACCAATTTCCGTAGCCTACATTAACCCAGTCTGCACAATAATGTGTTGTCGTAAAATCCGAAAGTAATCTTTTTCCCAAAACTCCGTTCGTATCACTCACCACTACATAAGTATAAGAAGTGGGAGAGCTGAAAATATTGGTGGTAAGGTTAATTAAATTTGTAGCATTTAAACCTAAAGTTCCGGAAAGATTGGTTGTAGAATTAGCCAAAGATGCAAATGTTCTGTACCCCAAACTGCCGTTGGTATCCAGCGTAACTACCCGATTGTATGAAGCATCGGGTAGATTTCTGAATTTTGCGTTTTGATTGATTTGTGTTTTTGTAACCGCTGTATTGAGTGTGGTAGTAACTACCATACCTACATTGGAAAGATTGGAGAACGTGGTATAGCCCAAGTTTCCGTTGCCATCGGTAAGGAGAATGAGATTGGTATTGTTTTCTTGAATGCCGTTTATTTTTACCAATCCCGTAATATCGGCACCTATCTGTGCAGATATGGAGATTTGTAAAAGAAGTATTGTAAGTAATAATATTAGTCTTTTCATAATTTTATTTACGTTTGTAAAGGGAAAAAATGAGACCGATTTTTTCGTCTCATTTTTCCTTTTAGTATCTTAAGATGTTTGATGATTTTATAAACTTATTATAAGCCTGTCTACAAAGAGGCTGTTTAAATTTTATTCAATATTTTTTTATGCTATTCCTTAATTTTCTTAATTTAAAATAAACTTTGTTTATTGCTTTTTTAACATTAAGGTATTCAGTTAGTTAAGGGGAAGTTTAAGAAATCAATCAATTGATTTAGAATTAAATCCATTAAGCTAAATTGCCTTAAATTGGCTATGCCGAACCTAAAGGTTTCTTAATGTTAAAAATATTTTACAAATTTAAACAGGCTCTAAAAATAAGTTTCAAATTTAAACATTCTAATATATTCAAGGAAAGATTGTTAAGAAAAATAGAAATTTCCTTATACTCTTGACTTACAAAATATCCGTGATGGGTCTTTTACCTATTATTCCTTCGTTATTGATTACTAAAATATAAAAGCTTGACGCTTTTTCTGGTTTTATTGTCATTTTTTTAAGTTGTAGCGGGAATTGAAGGTCTAAACCTTTTGTACCGGAAATCTGAATTTCGTATGTATTATTTGAAATACTCTTCATTTGAAACCCTATATTTCCATAATTATCTATAGTAAGTAATTTGTTACTGTCAATTAGGGGAACATTTAGTAATTGGGTTTCATCTGTTATTTCAGCTCCCATCGTTGGGGTATTAGTGGTATTGTTGCTGTTTGGATATTCAAAATATCCAACATATCCATTTTCATCGATTGTTAAAAATTTATTGGATACGATTTCCGTAAGATTGGATATCCTCACAAGATCCTTTACTTGTAGCCCCAAACTTCCTAATGGGAAAAGAGTGTAGGGCACGTTTATATCTACAAGTATTTGCCTGTGGTCGAAACCATGTCCATTATCCATTCTGGGGTGTCCCTGATATCCGCCTAATGCAACTCCATATTGAAGGTTTATATTGTTATAGTAGGAACCACAATTTGTACATGGGGTACCAAAATTTGAAAAAGCATGGTCTAAATGCTTGTCTCCTATAATATAGGTTGCCGAATAATCGTTTGGAAAATTTGCTAAATCCCAGTAATTCCCTTTACTGAATATGGTTTGGAAATTGGCGGGTTTTTGTAGTTCTGCATCATTATCTGTATTCCAATCACCTGCAATTATAGCGTTTGAATTATTCCCTACAAGCTGTGACCAATAGTTGGAAATTTCGTAGGTACGGCAACCGGATTTGGTGGAATTTGGATGAATGGCAACAGCTGTAAAGATAGTTTTATATCTTTTGTGTTTCAATTGCACCCGATGAGCCGTGAAATCATAATTACAATTATTTTTCCCCCATGCATCATCTCTACCATATACCGATATTGCTGAATTTGGGACTAATTCAAAAACAGAAGATTTCCATGCAACGCACTCGTGCTCGTGCGACCAATTTGCCGGAGGAAACCAACTCGTTTGGCCCGAAATATCCCTCATCACATTTTTACCGCAACTGAAATCATAATTGGCCGGTAAAACCGGACCATTATGATTGGTGGTTTTCATTTGTGAGGCATCATAAATTTCGGAGAAAAGTATGATGTCGGGTTGCCAATACTGAATATAATTTCTGGCATCAATCACATCGCCCGCCAATTCCAATTTGTTTTCCCAAGAGGCAAACGGAGTTGCATTCCCTACATTGGCAGAAAGAATGCGGAGTGGGTAAGTGGTATTTTGACCGTATCCTTTTTCAAAAAAAAATAAAATAATCAACAAAATGCACGAGAGAATTTCTCTCATGCACTTATTGACTATTATTATATTTATCTTAATATTCTGTTGTATAATAACTAACATTAACAGTTGTGATTGTTGTATTATTAATACTATTACCCACACCAAAGAATGGGCCGTCAATAGAGAAGGCTGAACCATAGTTGTAAGTATTCATTCTAGATATGAAAAATGGATCTATATTACCATAGCTATCTCCGCTATATGTTTTAACATTTGTCAAACATCCCATTGAATAGCAATAATATCCACTTGCAGAAGTGCTTCCAAAATGTGACATACCTGTAATATTGCTTCCAGGAAAGTAAAATGTAGCTTTTGAAGTTGAACCATATACAGGGTCACTTGGGTCATTACTCCAACCAGATCCTACATAACCAAACCCACTATTCTGAAAATAATTAAAAACAAGTCAATACTGTCCTAAATAAAAATTATTAAAAATAGAAACAGCCTAAATACCTATTTTACATTTAGCTTTACATTTAATTTCAAAAAAGAACCCCTTGATAATAGTTTTTGGGGGTTTCAGGCGGT
>JAGOJI010000010.1 GCA_017995195.1 Cloacibacterium sp. | reverse complement strand
GTTTTTAGTTTATAACTTTTCAATAATCTCGGTACAGATTCCATTTTCATTAAAAATAAATGTAGTGCGAACAATACCCATAAACTCCCTTCCCATAAATTTTTTGAGCTGCCAAACTCCAAACATCTCGGCTATTTCTTTGGTTTCATCGGCAATTAAATCATAAGGAAACGTATATTTCTCATGAAATTTTTTTTGATTTTTTACCGGATCCGCACTAATGCCCAAAATCTCAAATCCCTGCTCTATCAAGGTGTTGTAATTTTCACTTAAGTTACTGGCTTCTGCAGTACAGCCCGGCGTGTTGGCTTTAGGATAAAAGAAGATGACCAATTTTTTTCCTAAATAATCTTTGGAATGAATAGTCTTTCCGTCCTGATTAACTCCTGAGAACAAGGGTAGCGAGTCGTTAATTTTAATTTTCATCTTTTCTGTATTTTTTTTAGTGATGCTAAGAAAGATAGGATCTTCATAAACATTTTTTTCGTGCGTCGGACAAATTTACACAAAACCTTTTGTATGGGAATTTAAAATAAAATACTATTTTTATCAAATATTTAATTCCATTTAGAGGTTATTATATTTCGAAAAACAATAAATATCAACAGATGAAACTTTATCCTATACAATGCGGCAAGTTCAAATTAGATGGCGGTGCTATGTTTGGCGTGGTTCCTAAATCTATTTGGCAGAAAACCAATCCTGCAGACGAAAAAAATCTTATCGAACTCGGAACCCGAGCTTTACTTATTGAAGATGGTAAAAAACTCATTTTGGTTGATTGTGGTTTGGGAAACAAACAAGATGATAAATTCTTCGGTCACTATTCGCTATGGGGAGACGACAATCTTGAGAAATCTTTGAAAAAATGGGGATTTGTGAAAGATGATATTACAGATGTTTTTCTTACCCATTTGCATTTCGACCATTGTGGAGGTGCTATTGAATGGAACGATAACAAAACGGGCTACAGGTCTGCTTTCAAAAATGCCCACTTCTGGACCAACGAAAACCATTGGGAATGGGCTACCAATCCCAATCCAAGAGAAAAAGCAAGTTTCTTAAAAGAAAATATTTTACCCCTGCAAGAAAGTGGACAACTCAACTTCTTGCCACTTCCCACAACCGGAAATTACCTCATGGGAACAGATTTGAAAATGGACGTAATTTTTGTAGACGGACATACGGAAAAACAAATGTTACCGGTAATTCAGTACCAAGAAAAAACCATTGTATATGCCGCCGATCTCATTGCTACCGCAGGACATATCCCTTTGGTATACGTAATGGGCTACGATACGCGACCGCTACTTACCATAGCCGAGAAAGAGAAATTTCTGAAACTTTGTGTAGATCACGAATACCTGCTATTCTTCGAACACGATGCCCACCACGAACTGGCTTCTCTCAAAATGACAGAAAAAGGAGTTCGGTTAGACGAAACTTTTAGTTTTAATGAAGTTTTTGGATACTAAACTATGAGCAATCTGTGATATAAATGAGCGATATGGCAATTACCTGATGCTCATCTATCACATTTATCCATTATTATTCATCTTTTATGAAAAAAATCATAGGCATTACAGGAGGTATTGGATCAGGGAAAACCTCAGTTTCTAAGATGATTGAAAAAATGGGGTTTTCTGTATATAACTCGGATCAGCGAGCAAAGGATATTGTAAATTACAACACAGATCTAAAACAAAAAATCATAACTCTTTTGGGGAATGAGGCTTACGATGAAGTAGGAATCTATAACAGAAAATGGGTTGCCGAAAAGGTTTTTGGCAATCATGAATTATTAGAAAAGCTCAATAAAATTATTCATCCTGCCGTAAAATCTGATTTTGAACATTGGCTGAAACTACAACCTTCATCATTAGTTTTTAAAGAAACTGCCCTGCTTTTTGAATTAAAACTCAACGAAATGTGCTTCAAAACCCTATTGGTAGCTGCAGAAGAAAACATTCGTATCAAAAGAGTAATGGAAAGAGACGGAAGAACCTATAGAGAAGTAAAAGAAATTATTGACAAGCAAATGCCCGAAAACGAAAAAATAAAATTAGCAGATTTTGTTATTTATAATAATGGAGGAATGGAAGAACTCTATGAACAAACAGAAAAAATTATAAATACTCTGCAAAAGATGTAGCTTACTACAATACCGAAACCAAACTATCTATAATATTCTTCTAAAAAGAAAAAGAACTCTTCCGTTCTATAAACATTATTCATCACTAAATAGAACAGCATAATTCCTAAAATACTTGCAATAAAAGAAAGCATTTTAGGTTTTTCCCTATATGCAAAAAACAACCAACCCAACATCAAGGGATAGATAAATACAAAATGTCCTCCGTAGATATAAGAGGTATGCAGCCCAAATTTCAGAATACAATGAATGACAATATCTACCAAAAAAGAAATCATTAAAATCTGAACCCATGGGTTCTTAAAATTTTTGATGTAAGACCAAATTACCAACCCCAAAAGCATTCCCACAAAAATATAAGGAAAACAGGAAGTATACACGTCCATAAACAATGCCTTGTATTCAAAACCTTTCTTGTTGTGGTAATCCCGTACTACCAAATTGGAAAACAATACATTTCCTCCAAAAAACCATGACACAATCATATCCCAAATAGGTACAGCTTTAGGTTTGGAAAATTTCTCATACTGTTCGCCTGTTTTTGCAAAAATTCTATAAACATCAAAATTTACTCTGTTCAAATACAATAGAACAAAAACAGCCACAGAAATACCTCCTCTCAAAACCATCACCCCAAATACTTTTCCTTTTTTGAAAACATTTTTTTCAAAAAACAATGGGATATATATTTTCACAATATTGGTTATCGTTAAACCTCCTATTGCAACTCCGCCAACTGTTAAAGCTAAAGCTGAAATATTTTTTTCTTGCTGTAATTTTCGTGCAGCATAATAATTAAAAACCAACAAACAAAATAAGGTATACGTGTACGTTTCCGGAGTAAAGGAAAGCAGAATATTGGTGGAAAAAAAAGCAAAGAAAAATACCAAAAACACTCCTATAAACGTAGGCAACTGAATAATATTTTTTGCGTATTTATAAACCTGAACCAAACTCAGGCTTATCGTTATATTGCTTAACCAAGCCAGTACCAAGCGGAAAACATCATTTCTTTTTCCTTCGGAAACAAGAAGTGCCAATTCTCTGATACCATCAAAAAAATAATTGGCTAAAGGATGCCTCTCAAAACCTCCGCCCGTGGTTACAATAGCTCTGTTATCAAAACTAAAATAAGCGTCCCAAGGAATTCTGTCGTCATAGATAATGGTATAGTTGAGGGCAATAGAAGTTCCCAAAATACCATACACTATAAGGAACAAAGCAAATAGAGCAAACTCCACACTATTGCATGGAAAAACATAAGAAAAAAAAGAGCAGATTTTTTTCATCTGTTAATTTATTATTTTTAGTGCTTAAACCCTCAACTTTATGACTTACATGAGAGTACTCATTATTCAATCTATTCTATTACTCTCCAAATACTTCATTAATATCTTTCAATGTATCTCGATCGGGATTCATAGTTTTCTTGAATTTCTCGATTTCTATAGGATAATTTTCAAAAAGACCCGAAAGAGAAAGAGCCGTATAAACCCTCCGCGAAAACTTATTTCCCAATGCAATAATGGTAACGTTGGATTTAAGCAAATGAGCAAAAACAGCATTGGAACCGTGCCACCAACCATTGTGATAGGTAAGTTTTTCTCCATTGTCGAAAACCTTCATTCTAAAGCCTAATCCATAATTATTAATTCCTGGTTTTTCGTTGCTATAAGGTACAAAAACTTTGTCCATTAAATCTTTACGCAAAAAATTATCCGCATACATAGCTTTGGAAAACTGAAGCAAGTCTCTTGGCGTGGTATACACGTTTTTATCTCCATAAATAAGATCCAACTGATCCATAGGATGTAACCGATTTCCTTTATAATAAAAAGATTGTGTAGCCGTAGCCGAATCTTTTTCCTGATATACAAAGGAATGTTCCATTTTCAAAGGCTTGAAAACCATTTTCTGCATAGCATCGGGAAAACTGGTTTTTGTGACTTTCTCCACAATCAAAGCCAGAAGAGCAAAATTGGTATTACAGTACATAAAACCTGTATCTGTGGGTCTTGCCAATTCAGGTTTGTGTGTGATGAGAAGCTCTAAAACATCATTATTGGTAATGAATTTTTTATCTGTTTTAAATTTCAGCTCCTGTACACTGTATTCATATTTAGGTAAGCCACTTCTTTGAGACAACAAATGAAATACATTAACCTCTGGATACGGAAACTGAGGAAAAATAGTGGTAAGTTTTTGGTTGAGTTGTATTTTTCCGGCTTCCACCAGCTTTAGTACTGCCATTGCGGTAAGTGTTTTACTCACAGATGCTACATGCAACGGTGTTTTTTCATCAATAGGCTTTGGACTGTCTGCTCTGCCAAAACCTCTGTATCTTTCGAAAATAATTTGATCACCTTTAGCAACAAGCAATCCTCCACTGAGGTCGGATCCTTCCCAAATAGATTGATAATAATTTTCGAGTGTGGCAACAATACTATCCTTATCCTGCAAATCAATATTTTTGTTATCGAAAATCTTATTCAGGTCAACATTACCAAAGTTCGGTAAATCTGTTTTATCAGGTGTTTTCTGTTCTTTGGAGCAAGAAACTGCTAATAAGATAATAATAGTAAAAATGCTAAGTATCCTCGTCATTTGATGATTCATGAAAATTTTCGCAATTTAATATAAAATCAAGGACCCCGAGCATTTCATTTTGTTAATAAATGTTAAAGTCAACAGCCAATTAAGTTTTATCTCAGTAAACGAATATACTTCGGCTTCTCCCGGCGTCATGCTTCTACTATACAATTATACAATTGCCTTATTTTCAGAAATATCTTAAATTTATATTGAGTCTACAGAATCTGAATTTTTAAGTCATTAATAATCATGTATTTTATACATTTCACAATTAGACTTTGTATAATTTAAACCATTTTTGAAATACCTCCCAATACAGTAATAAAAGTTTAAATTTATTCGTTTAAAACAAATGAAGAAGTTTTTACTATTTTTGATGAATCTATTTTTGTTATCCTGCCAAGGTCAGGAGCAGAAAATAAGAGTACAACCTCAAAATAAACCATCTATGGAACATAAAAATTGGGAGTATGCCACTTTTGGAGGCGGTTGCTTTTGGTGTGTAGAAGCCTGTTTCGAAATGCTAAGAGGCGTAGACACGGTAACCTCCGGCTATAGTGGCGGGAACAAGGAAAACCCAACCTACGAAGAAGTCTGTACGGGAGAAACTCAACACGCCGAAGTTGTACAAATTACCTTCAATCCAAAAGAGATTTCATTTGCCCAGTTATTAGAAGTTTTTTGGTTCTTGCATAATCCTACCCAGCTGAATCGGCAAGGAGAAGATGTAGGCACGCAATACCGCTCGGTCATTTTTTATCATTCGGAGAAACAAAAAGAAGAAGCTGAAATATCCATGGAAGCATCGGAAGCCTCTGCACTATGGAGTGGAAAATACGTAACAGAAATTACCCCGTTCAAAAAATTTTGGCCCGCAGAAGCTTATCATCAAGGATATTACGAAGAAAACCCGACTCAACCTTATTGTAGTGCCGTTGTAGGACCCAAAGTTGCCAAATTCAAAAAACACTTTGGAGCAAAAGGATGGCTAAAGTAATGATATAAACAATAAACCTACTTGAAACAAATTCCCTCATTTTTACGTAAATTTGCACAAAATTGAAATAAATGAGTAAAGTTCGTGTGCGTTTTGCCCCCAGTCCTACAGGGCCTTTGCACTTGGGCGGTGTAAGAACCGCTTTGTATGATTATCTTTTTGCCAAAAACAAAGGTGGAGATTTTGTATTGAGAATTGAAGATACCGATACGGCAAGATATGTAGAAGGAGCAGAAGAATACATTATGGAAGCCTTGGAATGGGCAGGAATTGTACCCGACGAAAGCCCTAAACATGGTGGCCCATACGCCCCTTACCGACAGTCCGAAAGACGCCACATTTACGACCAATATACCCAGCAGATTCTAAAAACCGACTATGCCTATCTCGCATTCGACACGCCGGAAGAGTTAGACGCCATCCGTGCAGAGTACGAGGCAAAAGGAGAAGTTTTTTCCTATAACAATATAACAAGACAAAATCTCAAGAACAGCGTTTCGCTTTCCGAAGAAGAAGTTAAAAATTTATTAGAAAAAGGAATTCCTTATGTAATTCGGTTCAAAATGCCTTTCGACAGAACCATGAATCTGGAAGACATTATCCGAGGAAAATTCAGTGTAAACACCAATACACTGGACGATAAAATTTTGGTAAAACAAGACGGAATGCCTACCTATCATTTCGCCAATATTATAGACGATCACGAAATGAAAATTACCCACGTCATACGTGGCGAAGAGTGGTTACCGTCTTTAGCACTACATGTTTTGCTATACGAAGCCATGGGTTGGGAAAAGCCGGAATTTGCTCATCTATCATTAATTCTAAAACCCGAAGGAAAAGGAAAACTCAGCAAAAGAGATGGTGATAAATTTGGATTTCCTGTTTTCCCGTTAAATTTTAAAGACCCCGAAACAGGAACTGTTTCTATGGGATACCGAGAAGAAGGCTATTTCCCCGATGCTTTTATGAATATGGTTGCCCTATTGGGCTGGTCGCCTGCCAACGATAGAGAAATTCTCTCCTTGAGTGAAATGGCAAAAGAATTTGATTTGAACAAAGTACACAAAGCAGGAGCACGATTCAGTCCGGATAAGGCAAAATGGTTCAACCAGCAATACCTACACATGAAAACCAACGAGGAACTTTTACCTCTGCTAAAAGATGTTGATGGTGTAAAAAACAGCCATTTTTCCGATGAAAAATTGCTAAGAATCATTGCTTTAATGAAGGAAAGAGCTGTTTTTGTAAAAGATATATATGAGCAGGGTAAGTTTTTCTTTGAAGCACCTTCCTCATACGAAGAAAAAGCCATGAAAAAAGCATGGAACGATGATACCCAAACTGTTTTAACCGAATTTTCCTCACAACTCGAAACCATAGATTTCGCTCCCGAAATTTTGAAACAGTTTATTCAGGATTTTGCTGAGCAAAAAGGCTTAGGCATGGGCAAAATAATGATGCCTTTGCGATTGGCATTAGTAGGAGACCTCAAAGGACCTGATGTGCCGGATTTACTCAATTTATTAGGAAAAAAAGAGAGTCTGGAAAGGATACATCAATTACTAAAATCATAAAAAAATAATTAGTATTTTTGGAAATTCATTCCCAATGAAATATTCACATATCCCGATTTTAACAACTCAAGGGAATTCATTGCACGAATATTTTATCGGGATTTTCTGAAAAAAATTAAATTAAACAGAGACATGGAGTATTTAGATTTTGAAATGCCAATAAAAGAACTCATGGAGCAATACTCTACTTGCTCTTTGGTAGGCGAAGAAAGCGGTGTTGATGTAAAGTTGGCATGCAGCCAAATAGAAGACAAAATCATAGAAACCAAAAAGAAAATCTATGGAAACCTTACGCCTTGGCAAAGAGTCCAGTTATCGCGTCACCCCGATCGTCCGTACACTTTAGATTATATTAAAGGAATCGCTGATAAAGACAGCTTTTTGGAACTCCATGGAGACAGAAACTTTGCCGATGATCCCGCCATGATAGGAGGACTGATAAAAATAGACGGACAAAGTGTTATGATTATCGGGACACAAAAAGGAAGAACAACCAAAGAAAGACAACACCGCAGATTCGGCATGTCTAACCCTGAAGGCTACCGAAAAGCACTCAGACTAATGAAGCTGGCAGAAAAATTCAACATTCCTGTTGTTACTTTAATTGATACTCCGGGAGCTTATCCGGGCTTAGAAGCCGAAGAAAGAGGACAAGGAGAAGCCATTGCTCGCAATATCTACGAAATGTCTGTTCTCAAAACTCCCATCATTACCATTATTATAGGAGAAGGAGCCAGCGGAGGAGCATTAGGAATTGGTGTAGGTAATAAAGTCTATATGTTGGAGAACACATGGTATTCGGTAATTTCGCCGGAAAACTGCTCTACCATCTTATGGAGAAGTTGGGAATACAAAGAAACCGCTGCTACAACAATGAAACTAACAGGAGAAGATATGTTGAAAGAAAAAATTATAGATGGTATTATAGAAGAACCATTGGGAGGAGCACACTACGACCCCGAAACAACTTATGGCAATGTGAAACACACGATTCTAACGAATATTAAAGCCTTTAAAAATTTCACCGGCGAAGAGCTGGTTCGCCAAAGACAAGATAAATTTATTGCCATGGGGCAATTCAAAGGATAAATAATAAAGAGGCTGTTTTTTTTTACGAAACAGCCTCTTTTATAAATGCTTTTTAGTAAGGGCAATTACCTCTACTACTTTGGGTCTTCGAAAAAACACTAAAATCAACAGCGATTATTTCGATCCCAAAAACATCACAAAATCCCCCGTTACATTTTTCTTTTTTGCAAAAGAGGCTCCACATACCATAGAAGATATATGATAAAGACCTTTGGTTACCAATATATAATTTTCAGCATTGGCAGGAACATTTAGGCTATAACTCTTCTTTCCGGTAATTTTAATGACAATAGCACATTTAGAATTATTTCTAAACTTGATGTAAGCTTCGCTCTTATTCGGGTTCTCGTTGAACAGATGATTAAGGGTTTCTGCCGTCTTTTGGTGATCACCGGATACAGCTTTACTTCGGGCTACGGAAGGTGTAGATTTTGTTGCAGGGGTTTTTCGTTCGGCTACTGCTTTATTCGCAGTGGATTTAGATGTTGTCGCTTGACTCTCTCGAGTTACTATATTCGCCAATTTTTGTTTAAAAGCAGGCGTTTTAGGATGATCCGGATTATTTTTGATAAAATTAGCAATCACTCGGATATCATTTGTTTTTTCTACTTGCTCGACAGTGTATTTAGACTGGGCTAAAGACAAAATAGAAGACGAAAGCAAAAAGAAAAACAATATTTTTTTCATTATAGTAAGGTAATTAATTCTTGGTTACTTGTTTTTTTAGTTTGTGTCAAATTTAGTATCTTTGCACCGCTAAATTTAATTTGCCAAATATAAAAAAAATATAGATTATGTATACACCAGTAGCCGCAGACGTAGCTAAACTAAGAAACACAACAGGTGCAGGAATGATGGACTGCAAAAAAGCACTTACAGAGGCTGAAGGAGATTTCGAAAAAGCAATCGAAATCCTAAGAAAAAAAGGACAGAAAGTTGCTGCCAATAGAGCAGATAGAGAAAGTAGTGAAGGTGCTGTAATTGCAAAAGTAAATGAAGACAATACCTTAGGTGTTGTAATTGCCCTAAACTGCGAAACCGATTTCGTTGCAAAAAACGAAAGTTTTGTTGTTTTGGCTCACGAACTGGCACACCAAGCACTTTTCTATTCTAGCAAAGAAGAGTTTTTAGCATCAGATTTCAACGGAATGTCTGTTGCCGAAAAACTTATCGAACAAACCGGAGTTATTGGAGAGAAAATAGAAATTGGAGCATTTGAAAAACTAAACGGATCATTTGTAGGTGCTTATATCCACGCAGGAAACAAAATTGCTTCTCTTGCTTCTCTTTCTGCTAATGTAGAAGGCGTTGAAGAAGTGGCTAAAGCCGTGGCTATGCAAGTAGCTGCTATGAACCCAATTGCATTAGACGAAACTCAAGTTTCTCAGGAAATTATCGACAGAGAATTGGAAATTGAAAGAGATATCCTTACCAAAGAAGGAAAGCCTGCCAATATCATCGAAAACATCCTAAAAGGTAAAATGCAGAAATTCTACAAAGACAATACTTTGGTACATCAAGCATTCATTAAAGATGGTGGAATCTCTGTTGCAGACTATGTAAAATCTGTAAACGCAGACCTTAAAGTAACCGGATTCAGAAGAGTAAGCCTTTCTTAATCAGGTATTTTTAAAATAACAAAAAAGACTTCCATTACTCGGAAGTTTTTTTTTATAAAAAAATCACATACATAAGAAAATTATGTATACATTTGCCTTGTATGATTAAAAGTAAAAATTCGCTTTACAAAGGAACCCTTCAAAACATCATTCTCAAACTCTTGAGCAATGAAGTAAAGATGTACGGATATCAACTCACACAGCGAGCCAAAAACCTTACCAAAGGCGAGCTGGAGATTACAGAAGGGGCACTTTATCCTCTTTTGCACAAATTGGAAAGCGATGGAGTTATTTTCTCAGAAGTACAAAAAATAAACGGAAGAGACCGAAAATATTATCTACTTACAGAAAAAGGAAAACACCTACAATCCTTACAGGAAGAAGAAATGAAGAGCTATATTACTAATCTGAATATTATTTTTAATTTATGACCGTAGAATTTGAAAACCAGCAGGTTTCAGAATATTTATTAAAAAAGAACCTCCCATTGGATTTACTATACGAAATCAAAGATCATATGATTTCTCAAATCTACCATTTGCAAAACGAAGAAGGTTTGTCTTTCGAGGAGGCTTTCGAAAAAACTAAAATCTCTTGGCAAAGTGAGCTAAAAATGGTAAGCACCGGCTGGTTCACCAAAAGGGAAATTCCTATTTTGTATAAGCGAATCTTAGGAAAAAATCAAATAGAAATGCATAAAAAAGCATTCTTTCTTTCAGGAGTATTTGTTTTTATTTTATTGGGATTCAGCCATATCTTTTCAAAGGAAGTATTTATAGACATTTACGGTGTTTTGGCATCTGTTTTGGCTGGATCAGCCATCATAAACAACATTTATTACTGGAGAATTATTAAATCTACATTTAAAAAATACAACCGTAAAACAAGTATCTACCAAAAATCTGCCTATGACATGCACATCGCACCGATTATGATTATTCTTCTAATAATGGACTACGAAAATAAAGCGGAGAAACTCTATATACTTTTTAACGAAGGAAACTTTGGTGAATATTTTACACATACCGCCTCATTTTTAATTATTTACACCTACATCGCCTATCTTGTATACGGTTTTTTAAATTTCACTCAGTACAGAAAAGCCTTGGATCAATACAAAATTTCAGTATAACTCTCGATAAGTTCCAACGCACCAAGATTAGCATTTTATCTCTACAAAAAACAGATTCTTTAACCCGTTAAGAGTATTTTAAAAACAGTCATATATAAAATCTATAATACAACCGAATTATTTTCTGCATTCTAAAAAGCCTGTATCATCTTATCTGATAAAGATTTAGAAAAAATAGTCCCCTAAAAAACAGATTGTTTTCAAAACTATATGACAAAAGTCATGCAACGAAAGCGTTAAAATTTGTTAAATTTGTTGAAATTTCAAAAAAACAATCTAAATATTATGGCAGGATTAACTCAATCTTCCATAGGAAGAAAGTTTCTTATGGCACTTTCGGCAATCTTCTTGCTGATTTTTTTACTCAACCATCTATCAATCAATTTGATTTCTATTTTTAGTGCAGATGCTTTCAACGCAGCTTCACATTTTATGGAAAGTAATCCGTTGATTCAATTTGTAATGCAGCCCATTCTTATCGCCGGTGTTGTTTTTCACTTTTTAATGGGATTTGTATTAGAGGTTAAAAACAATGCAGCAAGACCTGTGAAATATGCCGTAACCAACAATTCGGGGAATTCATCTTGGGCGTCCCGAAATATGATTATTTCAGGTGCGGTTATTTTGGCATTTTTGGCATTGCACTTTGCCGATTTTTGGATTCCTACGATTAGTAAAAACTATTTTGGGGCAGAACATACAGAAACTCCTTATGAGCATGTTCAGGAAAAATTCGAAGCACTTTGGAGAGTCATTGCCTATGTGGTTTGTTTTGTACTGTTAGGCTTGCATTTATCGCATGGTTTTCAATCTTCATTTCAATCCATCGGAGCAAGACACCCTAAATATTTGCCAATAATCAAGGCATTGGGAACTTGGTATTCTATTTTAATTCCATTAGGTTTTATCATTGTTGCCGTTTATCATCATATTTCACAATCCTAAACAATTTTAAATCACTTTTTGAATAATCTTCCATTATTAAAAATCTGACATTTAAAATTAAAAATCAACTCTTATGAGCACATTAGATTCTAAAATTCCTCACGGTCCTTTAGCCGATAAATGGAAAAATCATAAAAATCACATGAATTTGGTCGCACCCAATAACCGCGACAAAATCGACATTATCGTAGTAGGAACAGGTTTAGCCGGAGGTTCTGCTGCGGCTACCTTAGCAGAACAAGGGTACAATGTAAAAGCATTTTGCTACCAAGATTCTCCACGAAGAGCACACTCCATAGCCGCCCAAGGTGGTATTAATGCAGCTAAAAACTACCAAGGAGACGGAGATTCTACTTACCGTTTATTCTACGATACCATTAAAGGAGGCGACTACCGTGCCAGAGAAGCCAATGTTTACCGCTTGGCTGAAGTTTCTGCCAATATTATAGACCAATGTGTTTCGCAAGGCGTTCCTTTTGGTCGAGAATACGGCGGACAATTGGACAACCGTTCTTTTGGAGGCGTTCAGGTAAGAAGAACTTTCTATGCCAAAGGTCAAACAGGACAGCAGTTATTATTAGGTGCTTATTCTGCAATGAGCCGACAAATCGGGAAAGGGCGTATCAAAATGTACAACCGCCACGAAATGTTGGATTTGGTAATTGTAGACGGAAAAGCAAGAGGAATTATCGCCAGAAATTTGGTAACCGGTGAAATTGAAAGACATTCTGCACATGCAGTAGTAATAGCTTCGGGAGGTTACGGAAACGTGTATTTCCTTTCTACCAATGCTATGGGAAGTAATGTTTCCGCATCATGGAAAATTCACAAAAAAGGAGCTTATTTTGCCAATCCTTGTTTTGTACAAATTCACCCGACTTGTATTCCGGTGCATGGGACACAACAATCCAAATTAACCCTGATGTCCGAATCCTTGAGAAACTCGGGAAGAATTTGGGTGCCTAAGAAATTAGAAGACGCACAAGCCATTCGTGAAGGAAAATTAAAACCTGAAAATATTAAAGAAGAAGATAGAGACTATTATTTAGAAAGAAGATATCCTGCCTTTGGAAACTTAGTTCCGCGAGACGTAGCTTCTCGTGCAGCTAAAGAGAGATGCGATGCAGGATTCGGAATCGAGAATAATGACACCAAAGAAGGTGTTTTCTTGGACTTCTCTACCGAAATCATGAAAAAAGGTCGCGAAGCCGCAACCGAAAAAAATATTCATAACCCTTCCGAAGCGGAACTTTATAAATTAGGTAAAGCATGGGTAGAAGAGAAATACGGTAACCTTTTCCAAATGTATGAGAAAATTACCGGTGACGACCCTTACGTAACGCCTATGAAAATTTACCCGGCGGTACACTACACCATGGGTGGTGTTTGGGTAGATTACAACTTACAGTCTACTATTCCCGGCTGTTTCGTAGTAGGAGAAGCCAATTTCTCAGACCACGGAGCCAATAGATTGGGAGCTTCTGCATTAATGCAAGGCTTAGGAGACGGTTATTTCGTATTGCCTTATACCATTGCAGATTATCTTTCGGCAGACATTAGAACCGGAGAAATCCCTACCAATACAGCAGAGTTTGAACAAGCTGAAAAAGAAATTCAAGAGAAAATAAATTTCTTTTTAACCAATAATGGTAAGTACTCTGTAGATTATTTCCATAAGAAATTAGGAAATGTCATGTGGAACAAAGTAGGTATGGCAAGAAATGCTAAGGGACTTCAGGAAGCCATTAAGGAAATTGAAGAAATCCGAGCAGAATTCTGGAAAGATGTAAAAGTTCCGGGAGATGCCAATGAAATGAATCCTGAGTTGGAAAAAGCATTTAGAGTGGCAGATTTCTTGGAATTAGGACAACTAATTGCCAAAGATGCCCTCAACAGAAACGAATCTTGTGGTGGACACTTCCGCGAAGAATACTCTACCGAAGAAGGCGAGGCACAGAGAGATGACGAAAACTATAAATATGCTGCCGTTTGGGAGTACAAAGGTGCCGACATCAATGCAGAGGTTCTTCATAAAGAAGAATTGATTTATGAGAATATCGAAGTGAAAACCAGAAGTTACAAATAATATCTCCAACCTATTAAATATATCATTATGAGTGCAAAAAAAGACTTGAATCTTACATTAAAAATTTGGAGACAAAAAAATAATAAATCTAAAGGTCAATTTGAGACTTACAAAATATCGGGTGTATCTCAGGATTCTTCTTTCTTGGAAATGCTGGATATGCTCAATGAAAACTTGGTAAATGAAGGCAAAGAACCTATTGCTTTCGATCATGATTGTCGCGAAGGAATCTGCGGAATGTGTTCGCTATACATCAACGGTAGAGCTCACGGTCCGGATACGGGAATCACTACCTGCCAGCTCCACATGAGAATGTTCAAAGATGGCGAAACTATCCACATAGAACCTTGGAGAAGTGCCGCATTCCCTGTAATTAAAGATTTGGTAGTAGACAGAAGTGCTTTCGATAGAATAATGTCGGCAGGAGGTTTTATTTCCGTAAACACCTCCGGTAGAACTACCGATGCCAACTCTATCTTAGTTCCGAAAGAAGACGCAGATAAAGCAATGGACGCTGCCGCGTGTATTGGTTGTGGTGCCTGTGTAGCGACTTGTAAAAACGGTTCTGCCATGTTGTTTGTCGGGGCTAAAGTTTCTCAGTTCGCCCTATTACCACAAGGTAGAGTGGAAGCCAAAAGAAGAGTCTTGAATATGGTAAAAGCGATGGATGAAGAAGGCTTTGGAAACTGCTCCAACACCGGTGCTTGCGAAATAGAATGCCCTAAAGGAATTTCTTTGGAAAACATTGCAAGAATGAACCGAGAGTACATTGCCGCTTTTTCTTCTGCGGAATAAGAAAATAGCAATTAAAATCATAAACAAAAATCTCAATTCTACATACAGAGTTGAGATTTTTTTATTTCATTAGATTTGTAGAAAACATTCAATATGCTACATTACGAAATATCGGGAAATGCTCCCCAAGATTTGGTGCTTCTTCATGGTTTTATGGAGAATAATACCATTTGGTCGGACATGGAATCTCAATTATCCGAAAAATTTCGATTGATTAAAATAGATTTGCCGGGACACGGAAAATCCGAAACCTTATCCTCAATTCACACCATGGAATTGATGGCCGAAGAAGTGAAAAAAGTAACCGATTCTTTAGGAATTACCCAAATCAATTTATTGGGACATTCTATGGGAGGCTATGTTTCTTTGGCGTTCGCCAAAAAATACAGAACTGATATGAAAAGCTTAAGCCTTTTCTTCTCAACACCTCTTCCCGATAGCGAGTCGAAAAAAGAGATAAGACGCAAAAGTATTACATTAATCGAAGAAAACTTCTCCTCTTTCGTTAATGCAAGTATTCCTAATCTTTTTGATTCCGACAAAAAAGAAGATTTGAAAGATAAAATAAAACGGGCAAAAGAAATCGCAGTTTCTACCCCAGTAAAAGGAGTAACTGCCGCCGTAAGAGGAATGATGGATAGACCAAATCGTACCGATATTTTAGAAAAATTTGAGGGAAAAACACTCATTATCCTCGGCGAAAAAGATAATGCCGTAAGCACCCAAGATGTATTGAAAATAATTCCCGAAAAAGAAAACATCAAAGTCCATGTACTAAATTGTGGACACAACGGGCATTGGGAAAAACCTAATGAGTGTGCAGAAATCATTACAAAAGAACTTTAAAGTCTTTTATTTTCCTTAAATTTGCGACGAATTTTAATCTAAAAAATTTCAATGTTCCCCAACATCAATCCTACTCAGACTAAAGCGTGGCGAGAGCTGCAACAGCATTTTTCGGAATACGATTTTGATTTGAGAACTCTTTTTTCTGAAAACAATCGTCGGTTTGATGATTTTTCAATAAAAAAGGAAAATTATCTGTTCGATTTTTCTAAAAATTTGGTTAATGAAAAAACGATGGACATCTTACTTCAACTGGCAGAGGAATGCCAATTGAAAAATGCCATCAACCAAATGTTTGCCGGGGAAAAAATCAACAAAACAGAGAATAGAGCAGTACTACATACCGCATTGAGAGATTTTTCCGAATCACCCGTTTGGGTAGATGGGGAAGATATAAAACCCAAGGTAAAAAAAGTCCTAAAACAAATGGAAACCTTCTCCGAAAAAATTATTTCGGGGACACACAAGGGATTTTCCGGTAAAAAAATAACAGACATCGTCAACATCGGGATTGGAGGTTCGGATTTGGGTCCCGTAATGGTGTGCAATGCACTCAGGCATTATAAAACCCGCTTAGACATTCACTTTGTTTCCAATGTTGATGCTACGCATCTTACCCAAATTTTACAAAAACTCAATCCTGAAACAACACTTTTTATTGTTTCATCCAAGAGTTTTAGCACACAAGAAACCATGACCAATGCCTACTCAGCAAAAGAATGGTTCCTGAAATCAGCAAAAAAAGAAGATGTAGCCCAACATTTTGTAGCCATTTCTACCAATAAAACCGAAGTAAAAAACTTTGGAATTTTAGAGGAAAATATGTTTGAATTTTGGGATTGGGTCGGAGGAAGATATTCTCTTTGGAGTGCTATAGGACTCAGTATTGTTCTCTCTATAGGATACTCTAATTTCGAACTTCTTCTCAAAGGAGCCTATCATACAGACTGCCATTTTAAAACCACCGATTTTAAGGAAAACATTCCTGTTTTAATGGGGCTTTTGGGGATTTGGTACCGCAATTTTTTCGATGCCCAAACCTATGCTATCCTCCCCTACACACAGTGTTTGGATCGGTTTTCGGCTTTTCTTCAGCAGGGAGATATGGAGAGCAATGGAAAATCGGTAGATAGAAATGGTGATTTCGTGGATTACCAAACAGGTCCCATTATTTTTGGGAAACCGGGCACCAATGGGCAGCATGCATTTTATCAACTTATCCATCAGGGAACCGAGCTTATCCCTTGCGACTTTATAGGTTTTGCAAAAGCACATCATACAGCAGATCATCACCAAGACATTCTCATGGCGAACTTCTTTGCCCAAACGGAAGCCTTAGCCTTTGGAAAAAATAAAAGTGAAGTATACGCTGAACTCAAAACAGCAGGCAAATCTGAAGAAGAAATAAAAAAACTACTCAATTACAAAATTTTCTCCGGCAATACGCCCTCCAATTCTATTTTGTTTGAAGAATTAACACCTTTTTCACTCGGACAGTTAATTGCTTTGTATGAACATAAAATTTTTGTTCAGGGAGTTATCTGGAATATTTATAGTTTCGACCAGTGGGGTGTAGAGTTGGGCAAAGTTTTAGCAGACAAAATACTTCCCGAACTTTCTGCTTCAAAAGAAGTAGCCTCACACGATTCTTCTACCAATGGGTTAATCAATTATTTTTTAGAAAACAAATCTTCAATACAATAAAAAATGGCACAAATTCTCGACGGACTCAAAACCTCCAAGGAAATAAAACAAGAAATAAAACAGGAAGTAGATAAAATTTTAGCTGCCGGCAAAAGAGCACCTCATTTAGCTGCAATTTTGGTAGGAAGCAACGGAGCAAGTATTGCCTATGTAAACAACAAAATAAAGGATTGCAAAGAAGTGGGCTTCACATCTTCTTTGGTAAAATTTCCCAATACCGCTTCCGAAGCAGAACTTTTAGAAACTATTGAAGAGCTCAACAACAACCCCAAAGTAGACGGATTTATCGTTCAGTTACCCTTACCCAAACAAATGGATCAGGAAAAAGTAATTATGGCTATTAATCCTACTAAAGATGTAGACGGATTCCACCCCGAGAATTTTGGTAAAATGGCTTTAGAGATGGATACATTCTTGCCTGCTACGCCTTTTGGAATTTTGCAACTATTAGAAAGATATAATATCGACACCAAAGGAAAGCACTGTGTAGTGATTGGCAGAAGCCGAATTGTGGGTCGCCCAATGAGTATTCTAATGGGTCGAAAGGATTTTCCCGGAAACTCTACTGTAACTTTAACGCACTCCTATACCCCTCATATCGAAGAATTTACCAAAAAAGCTGACATTGTGATTACCGCATTGGGAGACCCTTTCTTTTTGAAAGCCAATATGATTAAGGAAGGAGCTATCATTATAGATGTAGGCATTACCCGAGTAGATGACGATAGCGAAAAGGGATACAAATTGGTAGGCGATGTAGATTTCAACGATTGTGCTCAAAAAGCAAGCTATATCACTCCTGTTCCGGGAGGCGTAGGACCTATGACTCGTGCAATGCTCATGAAAAACACACTTTTAGCCTACAAAACTTATCAACAATAAAATACTTGAAAAGTGGTGAGTTGTAAAGTCACCAGTCGTAAAGCCGTGGTGAGTTATAAAAATGAATAAAACACCTCATATTTGGCTCATTATTATCTTAGGAATTGTGGTAGTGTATTACTTCTTCAATCCCTCGGTGGATCGTTTTTTTCCGTCGTGTCCTTTTTATAAGGCTACGGGGTGGCAATGTCCGGGCTGTGGGTCGCAAAGGGCAATTCATGAATTATTGCATTTTAATTTTGCACAAGCATTGAAATACAATGCTTTATTGGTTCTGCTGATTCCTTATGCACTTCTATATTTTATTTTTAACATCAGAAATACGAAAGAAAAGGGCTCATCTATATTTGGCAAAAGAGCTTTTATCGTAATAGGAATTCTTATTGTCATTTTCTTTATAGGAAGAAATTTGATGTAGACAGCCCAAAGTCACTTTATTAAAAATAATACTCATTATCCTTAAATTGATTTCCTTTGGAAAAGCACCTAATAATAAGGAGTTCTCAACTATGTAAAACAAATTCAGACCACTTCTTAGCAATATCGAAAATTTTATTACCTTTACCACCGAAAATAAAGGGGTGCTGTAAAAGGCTGAGATGATACCCAAAGAACCTGAACAAGTAATGTTGTTAAGGGAAGCCATCTAAAATAGATGGATTTTGTATGTCTTATTTTGCCCTTTTATTCTAAGTAATTTTTAATAAAAATTTAAAAGAATGAAAGGATTTGTTTTTTTAGGACTTTGTGTAAGTCCGTTCTATTTTGCACAAAATTCTGTGCAAGACACCATCAAAACTAAGGAAATAGAGGCGGTGAGTTTCACCAAAAGATTGCCTGTTTCCAAAGAGATTATCAGCGTAGAAAAAGATTTGGCAAACAAAAATCTTGCTCAAGATTTGCCTATTTTGCTCAAAAACCAAATGTCGGTAGTTTCCACTTCCGATGCGGGAAATGGCGTAGGCTACAGCGGTTTTAGAATCAGAGGCGTGGCAGGAAATTCCATTAATGTAATGATGAATGGCGTTCCTTACAACGACTCCGAATCACAAGGAACATTTTTTGTAAATGTACCGGACCTTACTTCTTCGGCGAGTTCTATTATTATTCAGCGTGGCGTAGGAACTTCCAGCAACGGCGTTTCGGCGTTTGGAGCAAGTGTGAATATCCTCACGAAAAGCCCCGAGGAGAAACCCTATTTCTCTACCCAGCAAAGTCACGGTTCCTTCGATACCAGAAAACATTCTTTTGAAGCGGGAACGGGTAAATTTCTTAGCAACAAACTATCACTAATGGGGCGTTATTCCATCATTAAATCCGATGGATACATAGACAGAGCTTTCTCCGACCTTAATTCCTACAACATTACAGCCCTTTTTGAGAGCGGAAATACCAAACTGAGAGCCTTAGCTTTTGGGGGGAAAGAAAAAACCTATCAGGCATGGAATGGTATTTCTAAAGAAGATTATGCCATCAATCCAAAACTTAACCTAATCTCGGGAGCTATTTATAACAGCAATGGAACTATTAGCTTTTATGATAATGAGACCGATAATTACCGACAAAACCATTACCATTTACTTTGGGAGCAACAATTGTCCGACAAATGGAAGACAGAAACAACTTTTCATTACACCAAAGGAAAAGGCTATTATGAAAACTACAAACAAGACCAAAAATTAGCCAAATACAACCTGACCCATATTACCGAAAATGGGTTACCAATTTCAAAAACAGATCTTATCCGAAAAAAATGGCTGGACAATGATTTCTACGGCTTTGTAGCAAATGTATATGGCAATCTGGAAAACCTTGACATTAATTGGGGCGTGGTAGCCAACCAGTACAAAGGGCTACACTTCGGAGAGGTAACCGCAGTAAAAAGCACTACCAATATCCCGAACGAATATCGGTACTATGAAAACCTCTCCACTAAAAATGAATTGTCTATGTTTTCAAAAGCTATTTGGAAAATTCAAAATTTTGAATTGTTCGGCGATATACAGTTCCGAAGCATTGGCTATACCGCAGAAATCATACAGGAAGGAAACGGTGAAGGAGGAAATATTGATAAAAACTGGTTATTTTTCAATCCAAAAGCAGGGATTTCCTATAAAATTCCCAGCGGGAAGGTATTTTTCTCTTATGCCCATGCTCACAGAGAGCCCAACAGAGACGACCTATTGGCGAATTCCAAAACCAATCCGGAGAAGCTTCACGACTTCGAACTGGGGTTAGAAAAACAAATCAATCAGGTATCGTTTACCGTGAATGCTTATTTTATGAACTACGAAAACCAATTGGTTCTTACCGGAAAACTCAACAATGTAGGCTCGCCAATTCGGGAAAACTCCGGAAAATCTTATCGATTGGGAGTAGAAATGGGCGTGGCCGCCAAAATTTCGGAAATGCTTTCACTAAGTGGAAATTTAACACTCAGCCAAAACAAAAATAGAGATTACCACATTGAAATAGATGATGTAGACACCCATGGCAACCCCATAAAAACAACAAAAAACTTAGGAAATACTGCCATTTCTTTTTCACCTGATCTCATTGCTAATGCAAAATTAACTTTCTCTCCGTTCAAAAACTTGAATTTTACCATTCAGAACCAATATATCCATCGCCAATATATGGATAATACACAGAACGAAGCCCTTAAAATCCCTGGATACAATATTTTGGATTTTATTGCTCATTATGATTTCAAAATACAAAAACAAGAGTTGGGTATTCATTTCAATCTCAACAATGCGTTGAACAGAAAATACTACAACAACGGTTATGTATATTCTGCTGCTCCTTACTACTATCCACAAGCAGGAATCAATTATATGTTGGGAATGAGTTGGAAAATAACAGGACAAACACGTTAAAATTTTTAAAACGCAAGGTTAATAAAAATAAATGCTTTGTATTTCATGGCTAAGTTTATGCTTTTGTGAGCTTAAAAATAGCTCAATACATATAAACTCTTTGCGAACTTTGCGTAAAGAATAAGGCTGTTATTTTCAATTATTTATAAATTTTTGTTAATCCGAATTCAGGTTTATTGAGAGTCTGAATTTAAATTCATTAAATTTTAACACAAAGAGCACTTCTTTAAAAATTCCAAAGTGGTGTTCTTTGTGGCTTTTCTTTGTGTTCTTGTGATTAAATATTTTCGTATTATAATTTTTTGCTATGCCCATAAAATAAGTTTCATAAAATTTTAATGCGTTTGACCTAGAAAACAAGATGATAAAGCTCAAAATGAAAAAAAATATGTAGTTTTGCGATGAAATGAATTTAGCATTTTATATCAGCGAATATTTACATGAAAAAGGCAGTGTAGAATTGCCCGGTTTTGGCGTTTTTTCATTAGAAAACAAACACGCCGTTTTGGATAAAGAAGCATCTAAAATAATTCCGCCAAGCCAGATTATACATTTTGAGTACAAAAAATTGGCTTTTGATTCTTCCCTTTCCAAATTTATTGCCCAGAAAACAGGAGACAATCTTTTTATAGTACAATCTCATATAAAAGATGAGGTCAAAAAATGGCACGATGAGCTTTTTTTAAAAAAGAATATTTCGTTTCCGGAATTGGGAGAATTTGTTTCTTTTGGAGAACAGGTTATCTTTAAAAACAATCATCAGGCTTATTCAACACCGAACTATTTCGGTTTAGAAGAAATCAACCTTCAGGAAATGGTTCTGGAACCAACTAAAAATACAGAAAAAAATCATCATTCCGAACAATATCGGTTCAGTAACTCCATTCTTTGGGCATTTTTGGTAGTAGTACCTGTAGTAGCACTTATATATTTAGGAATAGAACATCAGGATTTCGTTTTTGGCAAAAGCTCGATAGAAAATATTTCTATAAAAACATCTACCCATAGAATTGATGATACCCCAAAGAAAATAACACCTCCAAAAGATTCGGTAACAGTAGACAGCATCAGGATAGAGTACGAAGAACCTTTGAAAAAACCGCTAAAGAATACCAAAAAATAAATGACAAAAATAAAAAAAGCGTCAGAATCTTTTACGATGATGACCAATATTGTACTCCCCAACGAAACCAACTCCTTAGGCAACCTTTTCGGAGGAGAACTTTTAGCAAGAATGGATAGAGCCGCTTCTATCTCTGCAACGCGACACAGCGAACGAAGAGTCGTAACAGCATCGGTCAATCATGTTTCTTTCAACCATCCTATTCCCGGTGGCAGTATTGTTATTGTAGAATCCAAAGTTTCAAGGGCATTTTCTACTTCTATGGAAATTTACTGCGATGTCTGGTTAGATGACCCCATTCAAGGAAAAAAAATCCATACCAACGAGGGTATTTATACCTTTGTAGCCGTAGATGAATTCAATAAGCCCGTTCCAATCCCTGAAATGGAACCCGAAACAGAACAGGAAAAACAACGCTATGCAGCTGCTTTAAGAAGAAAAGAGCTCAGCCTTATCCTCTCCGGAAGAATGAAACCGGAAGAATCTGTAGAGCTCAAAAAACTATTTTTGTAACAACCTCAGTTCGGGATAATAAGGAAAGGCTTAGAAAGTTAGAAGACTATATTGTTTTTTTAAAAATAGTTTGGTTGAGTTTAAAAACTATCCAAAGATAACCTTATCCTTTGTCCGGGCTTGTTTTAAAGCTCTTATTTTCAATTACTTATAGGCTATTTATTTAATAACTTTTTATACAATCCCTCAATTTTCTTAATTTAATAAACTTTGTTTATTTCTTTTTTTAACATTCAGTTAATTAAGGAAATAGTTAAGAAATCAATCAATTGATTTAGAATTAAATACATTAAGCTAAATTGCCTTAATTTGATTTCGCCGAACCTAAAGGTTTCTTAATGTTAAAAATATTTTACAAATTTAAACAGACTCTTATAATTTTTAAAGTAATATAAAAAAACTATGTATTTTAGTTTTAAAATTCAATTAAGATAATTCTTATTAACCCGATGACTTTAATTAAAAGCACGCTATACACCTCTAAACTCTCCATGTCGTATGAAAATTCTACTTTTAGATAGTAATCACCCCTTAATCACAGAACAACTCTCCTCCAAAGGCTTTCTCTTGGAAGAGGATTTCTCCTCCAGCTATCATGAAGTTTTGGAGAAAATAGAAAATTACGACGGTATCATTATCCGAAGCAGAATTCCTATTGATGCCCAACTGCTGGAGAAAGCAAAACAACTCAAGTTTGTGGCAAGAGTAGGTGCTGGAATGGAAAATATAGATTGTGAAAAAGCCAAAGAATTGGGAGTTGCTCTCATTAATTCTCCCGAAGGCAATCGTGATGCTGTCGCAGAGCACGTTTTGGGAATGCTTTTAGTATTGGCAAATCGCCTGTTTATTGCCTCTAATGAAGTAAAAAACGGCACTTGGAAACGCGAAGAGAATAGAGGTGATGAGTTGGCAGGTAAAACTTTTGGCATCATAGGCTATGGAAACATGGGTAAAGCAACTGCCAAGAGGCTTTCCGGTTTTGGAGTAAAGGTTATTTTTTATGATATCTTACCCGATTTATCCGATGAATTTGCTTCTCAAGTTTCATGGGAAGAACTTCAGCAGAAGGCAGATATTATAAGCCTCCATGTTCCGTTGACTCAAGAAACACATTATATGATTGATGAAAATTTTATTGCCCAAATGAAAAAGCCATTTTATTTCATCAATACAGCAAGAGGCAAAAATGCAAAAACGAAAGCCTTAGTTGAAGGACTGAAATCCGGAAAAATTATAGGAGCTTGTTTAGATGTTTTGGAATACGAGAAGTCTTCATTCGAAAATTTGGAAACCAAAAATGAAGACCTACAATATCTTTTGAACTCCGAAAAAGCTATTGTTACGCCACATATCGCAGGATGGACACACCAAAGTAAAATAAAACTCGCTCAGTTTATCGTAGATAAAATCTTGAGATTACAAGGATAGTTTTACAGCTAAACCTCTATTTTTTGAATACAGAGCAGGCTTTTTCAATAGATTAAAACCCTTCTAATATTCCAAAATCTTGTATATTTCGGCGTTGAATTGCTTCAGTTTATCTTCGCCGTGTAAATCTTTCAAACCTATTAGAAAACTAAATTGAGAAGGTACGGCTCCTTGTTTTATAATGAGTTTGGCAGCAGCTTCTGTAGTTCCTCCTGTTGCTAACAAATCATCGTGAATCAAAACTCTTTGCCCTGCCTTAATATGGTCGGTTTTCATTTCTATTTCTGCCGAACCATATTCCAAATCATATTTCTCGCCAATAAAAGGCGGAGGCAGTTTGCCTTTTTTTCGAATCAGTACAAAAGGAACTCCCAATTTTACAGCAATAGCAATCCCAAAAAGGTATCCTCTACTCTCAATACCACACACCACATCAACTTTACCTCTGCTAAAATTGGCTAAGTCTTCTATAACTTCTTCATACAGCTGAGGCTGGAGAAAAATAGGAGTTATATCTTTAAACTGAATTCCCGGCTTGGGAAAATCAGGAATATTGGTAATGGTATTTTCTAATTTTGTTTTAAGCGACATTCATTAAAATTTTGTGGTAAAAATAGGACTATTGCTTTTGTGACGAGTTAATTTTGTAACTCGTTATTTTCCATCCGTTTGCTGTTTGTTTCAGTCCATAGGTAACTTCCAGAGCCGTTTTGTTTCCATCTTTATCTGTTACGTCGTAAGTTGCATTTACGGTTGCAGCATTATTGGCATTCGATTTTGTTGTGATATTTTTCACACCTATATTTTTGACTCCTCCAAATCCTGAAGTAGGGTTGGAAAAACGATCATACGAACCCCAATTTGGATTTTCGGCGATATCATAAGCTGCCTTTAAGTTTTGACTTCCCAGACTATTGAGAAATTTACTTACGGCTTGTTTGGGATCTCCCACAGGTTTTGTTTCTACAGGTTTTTCGGAGGGTGATGCATTGGGATCTGTAGTTCCTCCCGAGTTAAGTGCAGGATCCGCCGGAGCATCTGTACTCGCATCTGTTGAAACGGATTCTACCAGAGCATTTCCATTAATCTCAACTCCCGTTTTAGTCATTTGATATGTCTTTTTAGTAGTTTTAACACTTACCTTTACATCAATTTTATTATCTATGATTTTATCTTTCGGTAAAGAAGAGAATTTTAAATAAAACCCTTTGAAATTGTTGTTTTGCATCATATTTCTGGAGGTTAGGAGTTTTACTCCTTGGCTATAAACTTCCATGGTGGTCTCCAAACCAGCATTTCCGAAAGATATTTCTTTCCCTGCTGCGTCTACCAATCTTGGAACAACTATCATGGCTTTTGGACCTACCAAACTGTCCATACTTGCGGGTTTTATAAAAACTGCAAGAGATGAGGCAGTAATATCATTGGGATCCACCTCCGATGCTGAAATATTTTGAAAAATATTCATTTCTCCCAAAGAAGGAGGTGCAGTGCTCGACCAATCGATTCCATTTTTTCGGGCAACCTCATCTGCCATGGCAAAAATATCGGGAACTTTTTTCCCGTTCAGGAGTTTGGCTAATGCCTTAAGCTCTTCAACATCGCCCTCGGCATCTACACCAAAGGTTTTCAGTACATACAGAGCTTCATTGAACTTGGTTTGTTGAAGGGTATTCAGCGAGGAAGCCATATCGTTGATACTCGACTGAAATTCTTTGGTAGAGCTGCCATCAACAGCATCTTTTTTGCAGCCCATCAAAAACACTAACAAAACAACCCATAAATATTGTGTAAGTTTCATTGCCTAAATAATTTATACAAAACTACATAAATTTTCATTTTATCTGATTTAAAATGTAAAGTAAATTCTATGTGTTTTTAACGTATGGCTTGCAAAGTATTTTTATATGTATTGCGGTTTATTTTTAAGATCGCAAAGGCGTAAACTTGGCCATGAAATATGAAGTGCATTTATTTTTTGTATTTGATTGCCTCGAATATTTGATTTCTTTGATAAGAAAAGCACCTTTATTTAGCTTAAGAAAAGAGATTTTATAATATAGTTTTGCGATAAATAGGTTTATTACTCCACAGTTTTTGGCGAAGAACTCACTAACCAATGGTGTAACTTTTTTCCATTTCAAATGACTTATAGAGTTCATGAAATTTGGCACGAAATTTCTTGTATACAATTTTTTGTAAATATTTAAATAAAATGAACGGATTTCAAAAATTTTTAATGATATGTTCGGGGGCAAATCTTCATATTTTAAGAAAATCTCCTTCCGAATGGAACAAATATTCCGGAATTGGAGGCATTGTATTATTTACAGCTGTTTTTGCCTCAATTTCTGCAAGTTATGCAACTTTTACCGTGTTCGATGATATTGCACTCTCTATAGTTGCGGGATTGTTGTGGGGATTGATGATTTTTAATCTGGATCGGTATATTGTTTCTTCCATCAAGAAAACAGGTACATGGTGGAACCAATTGTTAATGGCGATTCCACGTCTTATTTTGGCAGGTTTTTTAGGAATCATTATTTCAAAACCTTTGGAACTTAAAATTTTTGAAAAAGAGGTCAACAAACAACTCAATACCATTATTCAAAGAAACAAAACTGAATTGCAAAAACAAATGAATGGGCGTATTCTGCAACAATCGGGACCTTTTGCCGAAGAAAAAGCTAAAATTCAGCAACAAATCAACGCATACAAAACAAGTTACGATTCGGCTGTGGTAGAATTAGAAAAGGAAGTTTTGGGAAAACAAACAGGTTTAACAAGTGGCAAAGCAGGCTTCGGAAGCAATGCCAAAAGAAAAACAGAACTCAAAGACCAACGTAAAAAGGAGCTTGAAGATTATCAAAAACAGATGGAGCCTCGTCTGAAATATCTCGATGAGCAAATCTCAAAAGTCTATACCAACTTAGAGACCGAACAAAAAGGAAGCGAAGAAGCCGAAAATAAATTCAATGGCTTTGCAGCACGCCTTCAGGCATTAGACGAACTGGGCAAAGCAAGTGCTGTAATGGCTCTTGCCTCCACTTTTATTATGGGACTATTTATTTGTTTAGAAATTTCTCCCGTTTTGGTAAAATTAATTTCAGGCGTTGGCCCTTATGATTATTTACTTGATAAAACCGAAAACGAAGTTCGCCTTTATGCTAAAGAAAAAATAGAAAAGGGAAATATGACAACCGAAAACAGACTAAAAAATTACAAGAAAAAATTGGATATAGAGTCCTGAGTTTATACGTTACACAGTCCCTTCGGAATTCTAAGAAACTCTTATCCGCTGTAGCTGAGAAAAACGAATCATTCTGTAATTTTCTTCGTCCCAAAGGGTATAAAACGCAAATTTAATACTGCTAAAAAGACCAATAGTGGTTACATGTTTTTGAAAAACAGGATTCTCATCGCTACATTTTTTCAATTTATAAAACGGAACTTTGGGTGCCAAATGATGAATGTGGTGGTAGCCAATATTGCCCGTAAAAAAGTTGAATATAGCTGGTAATTTATAAAATGAACTCCCTCTAATTGCCGCTAAAACAAACTGCCAATCCTCTTTCCATGCCTTGTAGTTGGGATCGTGCTGATGTTGCATATAGAAAAACCAAATTGCCGTAAACGCAAATGTGAACAAAATAGGCACGTAGATTAATGCGAGTTTTTTGAAAGCATACCATACATCAAAATCAGGAATACTCAGCAATAAACCAATTCCCAAATAAAAAATCAACAAATAGAAATTGGTTTTTACAAGCATTTTTCTCTCTTTCTCCCAACCTTTAAAATCTATAAAAGGAAAGCGATTGTGAATAAAGATATAGTAAATAGGTCCTAAGACGAACATAACCGGAATAGAGCGGTAGATGCGATATTTCAACTTCTCAAAATTGGAAAGTTCTTGATATTCCCTTACCGTTAACAAAGTTACATCACCAATTGTTCTGGTATCAAGCTGACCTTGATGGGCATGGTGGTGGTTATGCGAACGAGCCCAATATTTGTACGGGATACAAGTGAGCAAACTGCAAATAAAGCCCCATCTATCGTTGTCTTTCCTATTAGGAAAGAAGGATTGATGCCCACAGTCATGCTGAATAATGAAAACTCTTGTTAAAAACAATCCTGCTACAAAACTGATGAACAAAGTGAGTGCAAAAGAATATTCATAAGTAAAAAGAGCAAGAATAAATAAACCCACAAAGGGCAAAATAGTTTTATATATTTCTTTATACGCCAAGCCATTTTCTGGTGTAGCATAGGGTTTTATAAGAGATTTCCAATCCTTAAGATCTTCTATAATTTTTTCTTCTGTAAACATTTTTAGATTTATTAGATTTCACAAAGATATTATTCTATGAATAATAATCGCAAAGTTTTCTATTTATTTAACATAATAATTTCTAAATTCGTTTAAAATTACAATCTCATGAACCGCAAAGAATTTCTCACTACTTCATTTGGGGCTGCTTTAGGTACAGTATTTTTACCTCAACTGTTGTCTTGTTCTGTCCAAAGAAACATTTTTGAATTGTTAAAATCTTCTTCGGGGGAAATTTCAAAAATCCGTGGAAATGTTTCACGATACACCAACAAAGGCGGAACTGTTGGTATTTTCGAAACCAAAGATTCTTTTGTGGTGATAGATTCCCAGTTTCCGGATTTTATACAACCGTTGATTGATACAATTTCTCAAGTTAAAGGAAAGCCTGTAGAATTCCTTTGCAACACGCATCATCACGCAGATCATGTAGACGGAAATTATGCTTTTAGAAATCTTACGCAGAAAATTGTAGCACATAAAACCGTTCCTGAATTGCAGAAAAAAGCATCTATTGAACGAAAAACGATTGACAAACAAACTTTTGCCAATATTTTATTTGACGATCAATATGTGATAAAATCTGGCGGAGAAAGAGTTACAGCATATCATTTTGGAGGTGGACATACTTATGGTGATGCGATGTATCACTTTGAAAAAGACAATGTAGTTCACATGGGAGATTTAATGTTTATCAATATGATTCCTGTTTTTAGAGTGAATGATGGTTCTCATTTTAAAAATTGGATTTCAGTTTTAGATAAAGCGATTGAAACTTTCAGTAAAGACACTTTGTTTATTTTCGGTCATGCTTCTGATAAAAATTTAACGAAAGGAAACCTTGAAAACCTCACCGAAATGAGAAATTTCTTGGAAGCAAGTGCAGACTTCATTAAAAAATCTCTCGCCGAAGGAAAAACCACAGAACAATTAATAGAAAACCTCGTCATTCCGAAATTTGAACATAGAAAAGCCCTAAACAAAGACTTTTCTAAAACTTTTGTAGAAGGAATTGCAGGACAGTTGTAAAAAAATCTCCAGAAAATTCCGGGAGTTTTTTTTGCTCAATCAACCAATTTTGTTAGAAATCAAAATAATTATATTTGGATTATACTATAAAAATAATATAATGATGAAAATAGGCGATAAAGTGTTGATTTCCCCACAAGTTACAGGTCGAGAAGACTGGATTGAGGGAACTGTTTTACAGATTGAAGACAATCCTTTTGTAGGAATTGTAATTACTGCGAAATCCGACGACGGAGAAACTTTTTTTGAAAAAGAATACCTCTTCAAAAAAATTGAGTTATGTACGCAATAGCATTTGACATGCTTATTTCTGACCTGAAAACCAATTTCGGTGAGAAATATCATAGTGCTTACACAGAAATAAAAACACAATGAGTGAACCTGGTTTAAAAAATCGGTAAGAGACATCCGTACTTTTCGGGTAGAAGACTGGTCAGATTTCACAGAAATTGTGAGAAAATAACTTTAAAATCAATGACTATCCGCTCCTCAAAGTCTCCCGACTTTGAGGAGTGAATTCAGAACCTTCAAGAACTTTAATTTTTGAAGGTTGTTTGTAATTCCATATGTAAATTCTTTATATTTGTTTGAAAATTACGGAATAATGGAAAATACATTCACCATAGAGGTCAATAACATAAAAGCCTTCGATTTGCTGAAAAAGCTAGAGGAGCTAAATCTGATTAAATTCCTTAAAAAAGAAAAAAACAAGCAAGCAAAATTGTCTGAAAAATTAATTACCAATATCAGCAAAGAGCAAGGTAAAGAACTAGATACACACGTGAAAAACTTGCGTGAAGAATGGTAAAATATTTATTGGACACCAACATTATCTCGGGCTATATTTCACAAAAATACAGTAGCGAGAATATGAAGTACATTGGCGATGTTATCGATGGAGGTTCTATCATTAGCGTAATCACCAAAATAGAAATTCTTTCATGGAAAACAGAGAAAAACATTGAAAATTTACTGAAAGAGTTTGTAGAAACTGCAGAAACTATTTCCTTGGATAATGAAGTTTGCGATATAGCCGTTTCACTTCGAAGAAAGCACAAAATAAAAACACCTGATGCCATTATTGCTTCCACTGCAGTAGCACATCAACTAATTTTGATTACTGAAAACGACAAAGATTTTGCGAATATAAAAGGTTTAAAAGTGAAGAATCCCATAACTGTAAGTTTGTGAAAAATCATGCTCCGAAAAGTCTCCCGACATTGAGGCATTAAAACAAAAATTCAAAAAAATCTCCAGAAAATTCTGGAGATTTTTATTTATTGGAAGCCGAACTTCGGCTACATATTTCTTCTATACTTTCCACCCACTTCAAAGAGTGCATTGGTAATTTGTCCGAGAGAACAATATTTCCCTGCTTCCATCATCACTTCAAAAAGGTTTTGTTGGTTGATGGCTGCCAATTGTAATTTCTGTAACCAAAGGGAAGTTTGGTCTTCGTTGGATTTTTGGAAATTTTCTAAATTCTGAATTTGCAATTGTTTTTCTTCTTCGGTAGAACGAATGACTTCGCCCGGTAAAACGGTTGGCGAACCATCTTTTCCGAGGAACGTATTTACCCCAATAATTGGATATTCTCCTGTGTGTTTCAGCCATTCGTAATGCATGGATTCTTCCTGAATTTTAGAACGCTGATACATCGTTTCCATCGCTCCGAGAACGCCGCCTCTTTCGGTGATTCTGTCAAATTCTGCGTACACCGCTTCCTCTACCAAATCGGTCAATTCTTCAATGATGAAAGAGCCTTGCAACGGATTTTCGTTTTTCGCCAAACCGAGCTCTTTGTTGATGATGAGCTGAATTGCCATGGCTCTTCGTACAGATTCTTCCGTTGGAGTCGTAATGGCTTCGTCATAAGCATTGGTGTGAAGCGAGTTACAGTTGTCATAAATCGCATACAAGGCTTGAAGTGTGGTTCTAATATCGTTAAAATCAATTTCTTGTGCGTGAAGAGAACGCCCAGAAGTTTGAATGTGATATTTCAACATCTGCGAACGCTCGTTTGCGTGATATTTTTCTCGCATTGCTTTTGCCCAAATTCTTCTCGCTACTCTACCAATTACGGCATATTCCGGATCTACGCCATTGGAAAAGAAGAAGGATAAATTCGGTGCAAAATCATTGATGTCCATTCCACGAGACAAATAATACTCTACATACGTGAAGCCATTTGCCAAAGTAAACGCCAATTGCGAAATAGGATTGGCTCCTGCTTCTGCAATGTGATACCCCGAAATAGAAACCGAATAGAAATTTCTCACTTTATTATCAATGAAATATTCTTGAACATCGCCCATCAATCTCAAGGCAAATTCCGTAGAGAAAATACAGGTATTTTGAGCTTGGTCTTCCTTCAAAATATCGGCTTGAACCGTTCCACGAACGGTAGCGATGGTCTCTGCTTTAATTTTAGCATAGGTTTCTGCATCTACAATTTCGTCTCCCGTCAAACCTAATAATTTCAACCCTAAACCATTGTTGCTTTCAGGTAAATTTCCATTGTAAACAGGTCTTTTCAACCCTTTATCGTCAAATTTTTCTTTGAGTTTCGCTTCCACTTTGTCCCAAAGATTATTTTCGTCAATATATTTTTCTACATTTTGGTCAATCGCTGCATTCATGAAAAACGCCAACAACATAGGAGCAGGACCATTAATCGTCATAGAAACCGAAGTCATGGCATTGACCAAATCAAAACCCGAATAGAGTTTTTTGGCGTCATCTAATGTCGCAATAGAAACACCCGCATTCCCGATTTTTCCGTAAATATCCGGTGGTAACGCAGGATCTTGTCCGTACAAAGTCACGGAATCAAACGCTGTAGAAAGTCTTTTCGCAGGCATTTCCGAAGAAACGTAGTGAAATCTTCTGTTGGTTCTTTCGGGCCCGCCTTCGCCTGCAAACATTCTGGTAGGATCTTCGCCTGTTCTTTTGAAAGGATAAATTCCCGCCGTGAAAGGAAACTGTCCCGGAACGTTTTCCTGACCTTTCCAACGGATTAAATCTCCCCAATCTTGAAATTTCGGTAAAGAAATTTTTGGGATTTTAAGACCGGATAAACTTTCAGATTTGGTATCTACTTTTATTTCTTTTCCACGAACGAAGTAAGAATACGAATCCTGTTGCATTTTTTCCTTGAAATCGTGCCAACCTTGTAAAAACAAACGATTTTCTTCCGACAAATCTTTTTTGGTTTTCAGGAAAACTTTTTCCAATTTTTCGGAAGTATGCTGATCATCAGTGATTAAAACTTTTGCACCGTCTATCAGGTACATTTTCTTCGCAATCAGTGCTTGTTCTTCTACTTCTTTATCGTAAGCGTGGTTGTTTTCTACAATTTCTGAAAGATAACGCACTCTTTTTGGCGGAATAATGGTAGAATCTTCCGAAACGTTTTGTTCTTCGTATTCTTTTAAATTTAAATCAGAAAATTTAGCATTAACTTTCTGAATTAATGAATTATACAATGCCGTAGTTCCCCAATCGTTGAACTGACTTGCCTTCGTAGAAAAAACAGGCATTTCTTCCAAAGGTTTTTCAAAGAGTTGGTGGTTTCTTTGGTACTGCTTTCTCACCGCTTGTATTGCATCAAGAGCACCACGTTTGTCGGATTTATTTAAAGCGATTAAATCCGCATAATCCAGCATATCAATTTTTTCCAACTGCGTAGAAGCACCATATTCAGGGGTCATCACGTACATGGAAACGTCTGCAATTTCGGTAATTTCCGAACCACTTTGTCCGATTCCCGAAGTTTCTAAAATAATAATATCAGGTTTTGAAATCTTCAAAACATCAAGTGCAGAATGAATGTAAGGCGAAACCGAAACATTGTTCTCACGCGTCGCCATAGAACGCATATACACTCGGGAATCGTTGATGGAATTCATACGGATTCTGTCGCCCAACAACGCACCTCCTGTTTTCTTTTTACTTGGGTCAACGGAAATAATGGCAATTTTTTTATCCGCATTTGCTCTTAAAAACCTTCTGACTAATTCGTCCGTCAAAGAAGATTTCCCGGCACCGCCTGTTCCTGTAATTCCGATGATGGGGATTCCCATCCCCACCCCAACCCTCCCCGAAGGGAAGGGAGCTGATTGCGTCCCATTATTATTGTCTAAATGTTCAGAATTTTTAAGCGTAGAATCTTGAACGTGCGAAGCCCTTTCTCCTTCGGAGAGAGGGTTTGGGAGAGAGGATTTTGCTCTTTCATGAATTGCCTTTACCAATTCCGGTTTTTCGTCAGAGAAATTTTCCACCGCAGAAATCACTTGAGCGATAGATTTAGCGTCTTCAAACTTGATTTTGTCTAAGTCTTCAACAGTCACATTTTCTCCTGTTGCGAAATCGGATTTTTGCACCAAATCATCAATCATACCTTGCAATCCCATTTCACGACCATCGTCCGGAGAATAAATTCGGTCGATTCCGTAATTCATTAAATCTTTGATTTCTTCGGGAAGAATTACACCGCCGCCGCCGCCAAAAATTTTGATTTGCGGAGCTCCTTTTTCTCTTAATAAATCGTAAATGTATTTAAAATATTCGTTGTGACCGCCCTGATAAGAAGTGAGTGCAATCGCATTTGCATCTTCCTGAATTGCCGTATTTACGACTTCTTCCGCAGATTTATCATGACCGAGGTGTATCACTTCGCAACCCGTTCCTTGAATAACGCGACGCATAATATTAATCGCTGCATCATGCCCGTCAAAAAGTGACGCTGCAGTTACGATTCTTACTTTGTTTTTTGGAGTGTATTTTTGAGTTTCCATATCTGTTTATCTGAATGTTTCAAAGATAAGAAATTGTATGGAAGTTAAAAAAGCATAGAAATTTAATGTGCATTGGTATGGATTTGAGTTTTTCTAAGGCTGCTTTTTCAACAAAAAAAGTCCCAAAATTGGGACTATGTTTATTTTTCGATCGCTTAAAAAATACAAAATATTATAAGATGTTTTTATCTTTCATTTGTTGATATAAACTTACCAAATTAATGGTGTCGTGTGCTTTATGAAATATGAGTTTATTGTTTCTTACAATCAAAATCTGTGGATTGTCATTGGCAAGATCAAAATCTGATTCCAACTTATTTACAATACTTGAGTTTCCCAAAGCATTCAGTAGATAAAAATTCATTTTTGTATAATCTATTTCCTTCGCTTTTTTCTCTGTATCTGATATGACATATTCTCCAGAAAAATTGAGATTGGAAAACAAAATGATAAGAGATGGTTTTTCTAAAGATGCATTATAAGCATCTTGTAACTGCCCCATGCTTTCTATAGGAGTCCAAATATTTATTCTTTTTGGGAAAAGTTTACTAAAAAAACTCATGTTATTTTTCTTTTTTGCAAAATTACTCTAATTTATGATAAAAACAATTCTAAATAAAAAGACCGCCTAAAAATAAGACGGTCTTTTATTTAAAAAAAACAAAAATTATTGTTTTGTATCTTCAGGAGCTAAGATGAAATCATCGATAACATCTTCTTGTCTGAATTTAGGTTTTTTCAAGAAGTAAACAATTACTAAAGAAATCAATACCAATACGATAGCTGCTTGGTAAGCGAAATCATAGTTACCATTTAATTTCTTAGAGAAAGAAGAAATTGTTGGTCCGATAACCAATGAAAGTCCCCAACCTGTATACACAATACCATAGTTACCACCGTAAGCCTTAAGACCGAAGTAGTCTGCTACGATAGAAGGAGTAGTACTCATTACAGAACCGTAAGCTACACAAGTGATAATTACTCCCATAATAATTAATGCAGGTGTATTATAAGTATGGAAGAAGAACATATTGGTTGCCTGAATAGTGTGAATGATATAATAAACATTCTTACGACCAATTCTATCGGAAATAATACCTCCTAATGAACGACCTGTTGCGTTAGAAATAGATGCAATAGGCACCATAATTCCTAATAAAGCAGCTACAGTAGCACCGTAAGGACCTTCAGTTCCTCCAGATTGAATTTTCATAATATCTGAAGAGTTAGAGATAACCAAAGCACCAGCAGAACAGTAGAATGCGTATACCATGAATAACATCCACGCTTGTGGAGTTTTTACGGTAGTTTTCATACCTACAGAAGCCGTTTTCTTTTGAGTCTCTTTCAATGGCTTAGTTTGGTCTTTCAACTCTGGTGGTTTATAACCTTCAGGTGGGTTTACTACGTTTACAGCAGCAGGTAATCCCATTGCTAAAATCGCACAACCTAAGATAACTAAAGTAGTTTCTAAAGAAAGCATTTGTTTTTTCAACAAGAAAATTTCTAATGGCCCCAACCACATTGCTCCTAAACCAAAACCGGCAACTACTACCCCATTGATCATTCCCTTTTTAGAAGGGTGGAACCACTTCATAGCAGCCGGACGCGGACAAGCATATACGAATCCGATACCGTTACCTACTAATAATGTAAAGATTGCAGTAAACATATAAGGGCTGTGTGTAAAGAAACTACATAAAATAGTTCCACCGCCTACCATTAAAATCCCTGCGATGATTACTTTTGTAGGACCAATTCTATCTTGTAGTGATCCTGAATAAAGTACGATAAGAGCCGAGACAAAACCACCTATAGCATAAGGCATGGTTAACTGGCTAATGTCCCACTCTTTGTAAAGTCTCTCTCCGGTAGTTACGCCATTTTCCCAGCCTACCATACGATACTCCAAAATGTCTTTCAAGTTACTCCATGTGTAAAGAATACCAATACTAAAATTGGAAATTACACCGAAGATTAAAACTCGAAGAGCTTTCTTCTTTAATGATTGTGCATCCATGTAATATATTTATTTAATGTTATAATATTTTCTTAATAATTAAGATTCAATTAGTCTATTGAAATCGGGGTGCAAGTTAATATAAAATTTTGAAAAAACATTAAAATTTAAATAAATTAAAATTGGCTTATAATATTTCAAAAAAACCAAACAAAACATAAATATTATTCAATAAAATCACACTAAATATAAAATAAATTAAAAAATAAACCTCAATATACTAAAACAAATCAAATGCAAAATACGAGTAAAAATCATGATTCTTCGCATACTTTTAAGAAAATTTAATTAAAAATCCTTAAAGAGTGATTCTAATTTAACCATAATCGATATAGTTTTCTTCAATAAAAATACAGAAATACAATTATAAAAATTAAGAATTATAAAAATTGGGCTCATACTTTCCTACGGGAATATTCTCTACATTCCAATTTCCCGATATATCGCATTGCGTGAAGTCTACAGGGGATTTATCCTTGCTTTTGAGCATGATTTCAGAAAATTTTCCGTTATTTCCTGTAATATTGCCAAACAGACTTCCTACTTTGGGTTGCTCACCAATCCCAATTTGTGCATCGGTACCTTAGATTATGGTACTTCTGTAGAATCTTCAAAATCCGACAAGTTATCGTCAAAAGGGAGGGCTTTGGTCACATTCAACCCAATGCTTTGTGCTTGCAAAATGGTAAGTGATGTAGGCACTCTGCTTGACCATGCTTTTCCGTATTTTTTACCGAGAGGCTTTCTCATTTCGTCCACAATAGAAAGATACATAGGTTCACCAATGACCGGCACCTCGCCACCGTTCCAGATTTTACCTGTACTCATGTAGAAGTTGACAGCATCTTCAAAGCCCGGTTTTACGGTTACTACCACTCTTGCCATACCTGCTTGTAAGAAATTTCTAAATTTTTAGAAATAAAAAAACCGCAAAGTGAAGTTACTTTGCGGAGCGGAGTACAACTCAATTGCGATTATTTCTATTTAAAAACGTTCAAGATCCCAATTATCAACAAGTTCGTCATTGACTTTATTATAAAGTACTTCTATATAAAAAAAACTTTTGTTTGCATTTATTAGCATAGGATATTTATCCTCCAATAAAAACACTTGCTGTCCCTTCATACCTACAAACTTATAATTAAATTTTGTTCTCAATAGAATGTCATTTTTTTTAATATCATTATCACTATATCTGATATTTAAAGAGTCCATCAATTTCTTTGCTCTATTTATAGATGTTACTTTACATTGTTCTTTAATTGAGGTGGAATTATCTATTACATAAGTCTTGGAAATTAAAGAGTCATTTCTAAATTGATAGTATACAAAGTTATTGTTCAACTTCTTATCAAAATATTCTAAAACTTCAGCATATTTTTCCATATACTTTGTAGCCACCATTCTTCCAAGAGGCTTATTATTTCGACTTTTAATAATATAATCTGGTTTCACATTCGAAAAAAAAATGTACATATCCTTGTCGGAAATATTCGTTTTATCATATTCGTATAAACCTAATTTTCTTAATTCTTCTATTGATTGCGGCTTAAACTGAAAATATTTATATTTCTCTTCTTTACTGTTACATGATAATATGAATAGAACAATCAATATGTACAAATAATTATTTTTCATTAAGGTTTATTTTTTAATAACTCTTCTTGTAAAAGTACAAAAATATCCTTCATAAGAAAGTCATCATTATCTTTTTTTGTATCTCCTTTTTGAATTTGTTTGTAACCTCCAATAGGATTTCCATATGCGTCCACAGCATTTATTTTTTTTAAAAAATTTATGATATATAGGTGATAAAGGAATTGGCCCCCTTGTGTTAAATAATTTATCTGAAAAGCCAAACTCCCCATCCAAGTCTATAGCATAAGCTAAAAACTCTAAACCTGTTTGCAGATATTTTACAAATTTTAATGGAATTTCAATAGGTATTGCCGCTACTGAAATCATATTGAGAATATTTTCTACCTCTTCCTGTTTTTCTTGCACGGCAGCATAAATCAAATTGGTATCTGTCGTCCTATTAATAATAGAAGCATTTTTTAGAACATTATAGCATCTGTCATTATCTGGGATATCATAAGTGTATCCTGAAGCAAATTTATATTTCCTTTCAACAAAAATTTCGCTATGTAAATCTTTGCCGGAAGAAAGATAGGGATGAATGGTTTTCTTAACAGGAGATAATAGTTTTATTTCATATGCATAAGCATCTGTGTGTGGTATTTTTTGACGTTGAGTCACAAACTCCAAAACAATCTGCTTTCCCAGAATAACTTCTCCTAATTTATTCATATAAAATGTATTTATATAAATGTAATGCTGCTTTATCAGTTCTGGACCAACTGCTTCATAACATTCATGGTGCTGTATCTAACATATTCCATTAAGGCAATAAAATAAGCCGTCGGAAAGTCTTAAATCTGTAGTAAATCCAAAATCCATATAATAGGTATCCCTAAACTCAGATTTTTCATACGGGAATTCTACACCTTCAAAACTATAGTTCACATTAACAGGAGAAAATTTTTCATCTGCCAGTGTGATTTTTTCCGTTTCTTTTTTTAATTCTTTTTCCCTATTCTTCTTTTCAAATTCTTTTATAGTTTCTTTGTTCTTTAGCTTTAAAACTTGTCCTAAATAGATTTTTTCATTTTTTAATCCATTTATTTTTTTTAATTCATTTGTTGAAATTTTAAAAATATTTGCTATTAAAGACAATGTATCTCCAGCATTTACTGCATGAAACAAATAATCATTTGTATTTTTCTCTAAATTATCACTATC
>JAGOJI010000009.1 GCA_017995195.1 Cloacibacterium sp. | reverse complement strand
ATAAAACCCAATACTTTTTGTTTGAAAGATGATTTTAAAATCGTTCAATTAAGCCCAATTTCTTGTGATTCATAAAAAAAATATTTTTGTTAAAGTTTAAAAATGAACAAAAAAAATAGTACTTACCTCATTGTTGCAATTATTTTATTATTAGGTGTTTTTGGTATTTTTTCCAAAAGATTTGATTTGACCAAGGAAAAAAGATATACGCTTTCCGATGCTACTATTAAAACTTTAAAAAGTGTAAAAAAACCAATGATGGTAGAGGTTTACCTCGATGGAGATTTTCCGGCGAGTTTCAAACAATTGCAAAACGAAACCCAATTCCTTTTGGAAGAATTCCGAAAAATAAATCCCAAAATAGATTATAAATTTATTGATCCTATTGCTACCAAAATGTCACAAGATACGCTAATGGCAATGGGAATGCAACCTTCCGTTTTACCAGATATGAAAGATGGGAAAATATCGCAGATTGTAATGTTTCCATATGCTGCCATCAAGTACAACAGCTACGGAACCTCGATTCCTTTGGTAGTGAATCAAACCAATATAGATGCAACGGAGCAACTCAACAAATCCATCGAAAATTTGGAGTATAACTTTATTTCCAACATCAAATCCCTTACGCAGGAGCACAAAAAAAATGTAGGAATTCTCATTAACCAAGATGAATTAAGACCCGACCAATTGCGTGGTTTTATGGAAATGACTTTGGAAAATTACAATGCCGGTCCTGTGATTCCCGAAAATAAAAAGGAACTTACCATGGCAGATTTTCCGAAACTTACAAAAATGGATGCTTTGGTAATTGCTAAACCCCGAAAACCATTTACCGATGGCGAAAAACTGATTCTGGATCAGTACATAATGAACGGCGGGAAAACGCTTTGGATGATAGATGCTGTAAATGCCGAAATGGACACCTTATTTCGGGCTAAAAAAATTATGGCGTTTCCACAAGATTTGAATATGACGGATTTTTTCTTCAACTATGGAATCCGCATCAATCCTGCTTTGGTAAAAGATATGAAAAAGGCTGCTATGCTAAGAGTTGTAGCCGGAGAAGTTGCCGGAAATCCTCAGTATAATTCCTTTTTGTGGCCTTATTTCCCGCTCGGAATTGCCGAAAACAAAAATCCGATTACCAAAAATATCAATCCTGTAAAATTTGAATTTCCTACTTCTATAGATACTTTAGGGCGAAAAAACATCAAAACTTCTGTACTCTACGAGTCCAGCGAGCGTACTTTGCTAAAAACAGTTCCTAATTATGTAGAACTGAGCGAAATAGCCAATGTAGATAGTCTCGGACAAATGGAAAAACCAAGTACTCCCAAGATTTTTGCAGTAAGTTTGGAGGGCAAGTTTACTTCGGCGTATGCCAATAGAAGTGAAAGAAACGAATTTCCAGGGTTCAAAACCCAAAATACTTCTGTCAACAAAATGATTGTGGTTGCAGATGGTGATATTGCCCGAAACCAAATCCTGAAAGGTCAACCTTTGCCTTTAGGAGAGGATTTGTTGACCAACCAACGCTATGGAAACGAGCAATTTCTGCGAAATGCTCTGGATTATTTGTTGGACGATTCCAATCTTATGGCACTTCGAAACCGAAACATAGAAGCCAGGCTGCTGGATCGACACAGGATACAGGAGCAGAAAACCAATTGGCAATGGTTCAATTTACTATTACCAATTGTGGTTTTAGGAATTTTGGGATTCGGTTTTTTCCGGTGGCGAAAAAAGAAGTTTGGCTAAAAACTCTATAAATTTTCCAAAATAAAATTGGTCATTTTTTGATACAATTGTGGACGTGTCATACCTCCATAAATTCCATGGTTTTTATCGGGATATGCCATAAAATCGAACTGTTTATTGGCTTGGATAAGTGCTTCACTCATTTCTACAGCATTTTGAAAATGTACATTGTCATCTGCTGTACCGTGGATAAGCAAGTATTTCCCTTTCAATAATTGAGCGAAATTAATCGGAGAATTGTCATCGTAGCCTTTTGGATTTTCTTGTGGAGTTCTAAGGAATCTTTCGGTGTAGATAGAGTCGTAATACCTCCAATTCGTTACGGGAGCAACCGCAATTCCCAGTTTGAAAACGTCGGCACCTTTTGTCACTGCCAAACTCGCCATATAACCGCCGAAACTCCACCCAAAAATTCCGATTCGGGATTTATCGATATACGATTGGTTTCCGAGCCATTTTGCGGCTGTAATTTGGTCTTCTATTTCGTATTTTCCTAAATTGAGATAGGTAGATTTTTTGTATTTGGTACCTTTATAGCCCGTTCCTCTGCCGTCTACACAAGCCACAATATAGCCTTTTTGTACCAAATGATTGAACCAGAGCCCATTTCCACCGTCCCAAGAATTGGAGACCTGCTGAGAACCCGGACCGGAATATTGGTACATAAACAAAGGGTATTTTTTGTTGGGATCAAAGTTTTTGGGTTTCAAAATATAGGCGTTCATTTGGTCGCCCACAACATTAGGAATAGTGAAAAATTCCTTTGTTACCAAGTTGTCGGCATTCAGTTTGGTGAGGAGTTCATTGTTGTTCTGGAGCTCTCTCAGTATTTTTCCGTTTCCATCTTTCAAGGTATAGCTATAAGGAGTTTTAGCAGTAGAAGAAGTTTCGATAAAATAGTTGAAATTTTTACTGAAATCACCACTATTATTCCCTTCTGCATTAGAGATTAATTGAGACTTTCCGGTAAGTATATTTATTTTAGAAACAACTTTGTTGATGCTTCCGTTTTGGGTCGTTTGTGCCAAAATTTCTTTTGTATTGGGATTGAAGCCGTAATATTCCGTAATCTCCCAATTGCCTTTGGTTACTTGTTTTTTGAGTTTTCCGTCTGCTTGGTACCAATAGAGGTGTTTGTTACCATCTCGCTCCGATGCCCAAAGAAAGGAGTTGTCATCTAAAAATTCTAATGTTAGAGCATCAGTTTCTATCCACGCTTGGTCGGTTTCGGTAAATAATTTTGAAACATTTCCGGAATCGGTATTTACCATCAAAATATCTACTTTGTTTTGATGACGATTGCTGGTCGCTACTACAATTTCATTACTTTTGTTGGTAGTAAAAACCTGTGGGATATAATAATTTTCAAAATTATTCAACTTCAGATTTGCTGTTTTTCCCGATTTTAATTGGTACAGATGTGCAGAAACCACAGAGTTTTCCTCTCCCGCTTTGGGGTATTTATAGGTCATGAGCTGTGGATACAGGTTTTTGCCATACACCGGAATATTGATTTGAGGAACCTTAGATTCGTTGAACTTTACGAAAACAATAGCATCGCTCCCTTGGTTCCATTGGTAAAAATCAGCGTGTCCAAATTCCTCTTCATATACCCAATCTCCTAATCCGTTGATGGTTTCGTTTTTCTTGCCATCGCTGGTAATTTGAGTGATTTTTGCGGTATTTAAATCTTGGTAGAATAAATTATTTTCAGCAATAAACGCCACTAAATTTCCATCAGGTGAAAACTTAGGTTCCTGAATGTAGTTTCCGTTATTCAATGCTAAAACTTTCCCTGATTTCAGATCCTTTACTTCAAATTTTCCGAGGAAAGAATGTCGGTAAATAGGCTCGGATTCTTTTTGCAATAAAATCTTGGATTCATCAGCATTGAAAGTATAGCTTTCGAAACTTCCATCAACAATATTTCCTATTTTTTGAGAGGTTTTGTAGGAATATTTGGCAATGCCATTTTGCTCAATTACTGCGTAATCTTCGCCGCTTTTCAGAGAAGCAATCCCTGAAATTCCTTTACCTCGATAATATCCGGAATATATTTTGTTTAAAGTAATTTCTTGCGAAAAAACTACCGCAGAAATGATGATGGATACAGATAAAAATATTTTTTTCATATGTAGATGTTTATTATTTTTTAACCTTTAAGAGTTTTAGAGATACTGAAGGTTTATTTTTTATTGTTATGTACAAAAAATATAGATGCTCCACTTTTCTAAAGGAGCAGTTCCAAAGATACTATTTTTGATATTATTTTGAACAAAAAAACCGTTCGTTTCTACAAAAAAGTAACGAACGGTTTTTTAATAATTGTTGGTACAAATGAATCTTTTACGAATACATTTGTTCTCTCAATTCTTTTATCTTTTTGTCCTCAAGGTATTCGTCGTAAGTCATTTGTCTATCAATAATACCTTTAGGCGTAAGTTCTATAATTCTGTTACACACGGTTTGTAGCATTTCATGGTCATGCGAAGCCAATAGCAAAGTTCCTTTGAATTGAGACAAGGAGTTGTTAAGGGTCGTAATACTCTCCAAATCTAAATGGTTGGTAGGCTCATCAAGTATTAAAATATTGGCTCTTTGCAACATCATTCTACTGAACATACATCTCATTTTTTCGCCTCCTGAAAGTACGGTGCAGGATTTTAGAGCTTCGTCTCCGGAGAAAAGCATTTTTCCTAAGAAACCTCTTACATATTCCTCGTGCCTTTCTTCATCGGTCTGAACGAATTGTCTCAGCCAATCTACCAAATTAATATCTTCAGTAAAAAACTCCGAATTATCCAATGGCATATAGCTTTGTTTGGTAGTAATTCCCCAAGCAAAAGTGCCTTTGTCTGCTTTTGCATTTTCCGTTAAAATTTGAAAAAACTCGGTAATTGCCAATGAGTTTTTAGACAATACGGCAACCTTGTCGCCTCTTTTCAAATTCAAATCGATATTGGAAAAGAGCAGTTCGTTATCTTTGGTTTTTTCCAAGTCTTTTACTTCCAGAATTTGGTCTCCAGCCTCTCTTTCTTGTTCAAAAATAATGGCAGGGTATCTCCTTGAGGTGGGTTTAATGTCTTCAATATTCAATTTGTCGATCATTTTCTTTCTTGCAGTAGCTTGCTTTGCCTTGGCAACATTGGAGCTGAATCTTGCGATGAAATCCTGTAATTCCTTTTTCTTTTCTTCTGCTTTTTTGTTGGCTTGTTGACGCTGTCTGGTTGCCAATTGAGAGGCTTCATACCAGAAACTGTAGTTACCTGTGTAGAGGTTAAGTTTAGAGTAGTCCAAATCCCCAATATGGGTACATACTGTATCTAAAAAGTGACGGTCGTGCGATACTACAATCACGGTATTTTCGTAGCCTGCAAGGAAATCTTCTAACCAAGCAATCGTGTCTATATCTAAGTCGTTGGTAGGTTCGTCTAAAATTAAAACATCTGGATTTCCGAATAATGCTTGGGCAAGAAGCACCTTTACCTTGTCTTTGTTTTCTAGTTCCGACATCATTTGGTAGTGCATGTCATCTTTAATTCCAACATTGGAAAGCATGGTTTGTGCATCAGATTCAGCATTCCAACCACCCATTTCATCGTAGATAACGCCTAATTCTCCTGCCTTGATGCCATCTTCATCAGAAAAATCGGGTTTAGCATACAAAGCATCCATTTCTTCTTTGATTTCAAAAAGTTTTTTGTTTCCACGAAGAACGGTTTCCAAAACGGTATATTGGTCGTAAGCGAAGTGATCTTGCTCCAAAACCGACATTCTTTTTCCCGGTTCTAATGATACATTACCTGTAGTAGGTTCTTGCTTACCTGTTAATATTTTGAGAAAAGTAGATTTTCCTGCTCCATTGGCACCAATGATACCATAGCAATTTCCTTTGGTAAACATGATGTTCACTTCATCAAAAAGTACTCTTTTTCCGAATTGAAGTGATAAATTAGATACTGTTAACATATAGTTTTGTAAATTTGACGCAAAAATAAGAAAAGATTTCCGGTTTTCTGTTTTATTGCCCCATCGTAAATTTATTTTTTGAAAAAATTGGTCTGAAAATTGATAGCTCCATTGAGGGTAGATGGAATTATATAAATTTTAACTTAAATTATATAAAATGTTAATGAATAAGTTTTGTGACATTTGCCTATAAGAAATGAAGATAGAAAAGTCAATCAATATTCTAAACAAACGAGCGAGGTTTGAGTATGAGATTTTGGAAGAATATGAAGCAGGAATGGTTCTCAAAGGAACCGAGATAAAAGCATTGCGTTCTTCTAAAGCTTCTATTACCGAAAGTTTTTGCCAATTTATCAACGGAGAACTTTTTGTAATTAATATGACGATTGATGAATATAAACTGGGGACTTTTTATAATCATAAAATAAAAAGAGAACGAAAATTGCTATTACACAAAAGGGAATTGACAAAATTGGAAAAAAAAACCAAAGATGTAGGCAATACCATAATTCCTCTAAAGTTGTACATTAATGACAAGGGCAAAGCTAAGTTGCTGATTGCTTTGGGAAGAGGAAAAAAACTTTTTGACAAAAGAGAAGCGATAAAAGACAGAGAAAACAAGCGAAATTTAGACAGAATAATGAAGAAAAGTTAAAAAACGCTTGTATATAAAGATATTTTGTGTTTATTTTGCATATAAATTATATTTAATTATTTAATCATTTAATCTATGAAAAATCTAAAATTAGGAATTTCAGCATTGGCACTTACAATTGCCACTACTGTTTCTGCACAAACAACAAGTAACCCTTGGTTAATTGGTGTAGGTGCTCATGGAGTAAATCACAAAGCTGTTAAAGGAGATCTTTGGGAATCATTGACCAACTTCAAAACAGGTTTGCATTTACCAAGTTACACAATTACTCCACCTTTATCTAAATTAACTGTTGCAAGAAACCTTAACAAGTATTTCGTACTTGATTGGCAGACTTCTGTGGGTAATGTTGATAACAAGAGAATTGGGATGGATAAAGAATTTTTCTTGATGACTGGTCTTGGTCTTCAGTTTAAATTCAACGGTCTTTGGAACGAAAATTCTTGGTTTGATCCGTACTTAAGAATCGGTGGAAACTACATGAGACACGATTATTCTGGTGTTAGCTTCCCGACACCTCCAAACTTTAGAGGTGAAGTTTTTCAAGGGTTCTCTGGTGAGCCTTACACTCAAAGAAGAAAAGACCACTTTACTGTAGCAGGAGGTTTAGGATCTAACTTCTGGTTGACTAAAAACTTCGGTCTTGGTCTTCAAGGAGATTACGTAACTACACCTATTGATAAATCTAACATTGCTAACTTCTGGCATGGTTCTGCATCTATCTTATTCAGATTTGGTAATACAGATAGAGATAAAGACGGTATCTTAGATAAAGACGATCTTTGTCCAGATACATTTGGTTTAGCTCAATTCCAAGGATGTCCTGATACCGATGGAGATGGTATTCCTGATAAAGACGATAAGTGTCCTGAAGTAGCAGGTCCTGCTGATAACCAAGGTTGTCCTTGGCCAGATACTGATGGAGATGGTGTTCTTGATAAAGACGATCAATGTCCTACAGTAGCAGGTCCAGCAGCTAACAACGGTTGTCCTTGGCCAGATACAGATGGTGACGGTATCCTTGATAAAGATGATGCATGTCCTACAGTTCCTGGATTGAAAGAATACAACGGATGTCCTAAGCCACAAGAAGCATTTGCTGGTGAAGCAGAATTAGCTTTGAAAAATATCTTATTCAACTTTAACAAGGCTACTTTGAGACCAGAAGCTGCTCCTAAATTAGATGAGGCTGCTAAAGTAATCAAAGAATCTAATGGAGGTACTTTCTTATTAGTTGGTCATACCGACAAAAAAGGAAACGATGCTTACAACTTGAAACTATCTAGAGAAAGAGCTGCATCTGTAGTTGCTGCTTTAGAAGCGAGAGGAGTTGCTGCTAACCAATTGAAGTCTAAAGGTGTTGGTGAAGCATTTGCTAAAGTACCTGAAACAGCTTCTGATGCAGAAAGATTAGCTGATAGAAAAGTAGAAGTAAAATACGTTTCTGGTGCTGATTGGGATGCATTGCAAAAATCTGACGTTCCTGCTGTTAAAAAAGCAATCAAAAGAGCGAAAGTTAAAAAAGCAGTAAAAAAGAAAAAATAATCAATAGTTTTTTCTAAATATAGAAACACCCTCATATTTTGAGGGTGTTTTTTTATTATTTTTGAAAAAAAAATAAAATGGATTTATTACATCAAATAAAAAACTCGCCTGAGACTATTTTGTTTACTGAGGTTATTGCTTATATTGATGAGCATTATGATTTTACACCGACAAAATTTAGCAATGGAAATACAGTGAATGAGGTTAACCAAAACAACGGGTCTTGTAAAATTTTTAGCTTTGCTAAAAAACTAAATTTGACTGTGGAGCAAACGTTACATCTTTTTGGTGATTTCTATAGAAAAGATGTTTTGCAAAATCCCGAAGGAGAAGATCATCAGAATATCCGAAACTTCATGCAGTCGGGCTGGAGTGGAATTTATTTTGAAGGAGAAGCCTTGGAGAAAAGATAAATTTTTGAGGTTAGAAAGTAAGGTATTAGACTCAAATTTAAGCAACGAAGAAGAAAACAAATACTATAACCACTCCTCTTTTCTTATCCAATATTCAACATTTTCGCGGTTCGGTTCTCCGTGATAAGCAACAGAAATTTCGCCTCTGTATTCTGCACCTAATCGTTCCATTGCTGTTCTGGAACGCCAATTTTCTGCTCCTACGTGAAATTTTACCAAATCAACGTACTGAAAAATATAATCCAACATCAGTTTTTTCACTTGCGGATTAAGCTTTGAACCCCAAAATTTTCTGCCGTAAAAAGTATAGCCAATGAAAATGGAATTTTCGTCCTCATCATAAGCGTAAAACCTTGTGCTTCCTGCAACTTCCCCACTTTCTTTGTCAATAATCAAAAAAGCTCCTTCCGAAATCATTGCACCTTCAAAATAATTCTTGAAAGCTTCCCTTTCAAAACGGTTTTTGTTGGGATGCTGTTCCCAAACCAAAGGGTCAGAAGCTACTTCATAAAGCCTCTCAAAATCAGATTCTTGCAAAGGCTGTAGGATAACGTTTTGGTTTTCTAAAGTTGGTTGAATTGAAAATTCCATAAAACTATTTTTAAACACAAAGACACAAGGTTTCTGTAGGTTCACAAATTTATGAAAACTAACTCGGAAAATTGTGTCCTTTTCGTGTAAGCTTTGTGACTTTGTGTTAAAAGAGAATCGCTTTTTCCAACTCTAAAAGTTTCTGTTTCCGCCAAATTCCGCCGCCGTAACCTGTGAGTTTCCCGTCGCTTCCAATCACTCTGTGACAAGGAATGATGATGGAAATTTTGTTTAAACCATTCGCATTGGCAACGGCACGAACTGCTTTTGGATTTCCTAAAATATTTGCCTGTTCCTGATAGCTTCTCGTTGTTCCGTAAGGGATTTTGCGTAAAACTTCCCAAACATTTTTCTGAAAATCTGTTCCTACCGGAGAAAGTGGAACGGTGAAATCTTTTCGCTTTCCTTCAAAATATTCTGAAAGTTCCTTTTCTAACGTTTTAAAATGCTTGTTTTCTCCTTGAATGATATTGGCATTAAAATATTTTGAAATTTCCTTTAATTCTGTTGGAAGTGCTTTTCTGTCGGAGAATTCCAGCATACAAATCCCGTTTTCGTCGGCACAGGCAATCATTGTTCCCAGTGGAGTTTCAATTCTTTTTAAATCTACGATTTTTTCGTTTTTTGAGTTTTTGGGCGACACTCCGAAAATGTTTTTAAAACTTTCATTAAATCCGCTCAAACTTTCGTAACCGCTGTCAAATGCCGCATCAATCACATTTTCGCCGTTTTGTAATTTTTTGAAAGCGGAATTTATTTTAAACATTCTCTGAAAATCGTGAAACGTCATGCCGTGATTTTTCAAAAACCAACGGCGAACGGTTGCAGGTTCCAAACCGCGTTTTACCAAATCGTAATCTTTGAATTTCAGGGCAGGATTTTCGGTCAGTTCATTCAACAAATTTTGAATGAAATCGGGGGTTTCATTCGGGTTTTCCAATGGTTTGCAAACTTTGCAGGGGCGATAGCCTTTCAAAATGGCGTCTTTGGTGTTTTCAAAAAATTCTACGTTTTCAAATTTTGGTTTTCTCGCAGTGCAAGTGGGTCGGCAAAAAATTCCTGTGGTTTTTACGCCCATCCAAAAAACGCCCTCAAATTCGGGATTTTTGTTGAAGGAAGCGTTGTACATGATTTCGGGAGACAAATTCATAAGTGATGAATGATAATTGATGAATGCAAATTTAGTTTTAAAAGTTTTGTAGTTCAACCGAAAAATAGACAAGTATTTTTAGTGGAAATATTTTCCTAATTTTGAGAACGTATTGTGGCGAAGTATTTTTTTGTCATTTTTGTATTTATATAAGTAATTTGTAATCAATATTTTAAAAATATAATTTCTAAATAGACTTGCTGTACTAAAATAGTTATAACCTGTTGTGCATTTAAAAATTATTTTACGCAAAGGCGTAATAAATTGTTTTTGAATTCTCCATATTATTAAGGAGCAAAGTTTTTATGAACTACGTTCGCAGACTACGTCTGTGTTACATTGAAAATCTTTGATTTTCTTGTACCTTAAATTTTATTATTTTTATATCTAAGAGCCTGTTTAAATTTGTAAAATATTTTTAACATTAAGAAACCTTTAGGTTCGGCGAAGCCAATTTAAGGCAATTTAGCTTAATGTATTTAATTCTAAATCAATTTATTGATTTCTTAAATTCTCCCTTAACTAACTGAATGCCTTAATGTTAAAAAAGGCAATAAACAAAGTTTATTTTAAATTAAAAAAATTAAGGAAGTGCATAAAAAAATTATTTAATAAAATTTAAACAGCCTCTAAGTAATGGAAATAATTTATCTATATATTATGCCAGTTTGTTAGTCGCAGCCCGACCTGAGTGGAGCTCTTTTTCTGAAAAAAGAAATGGAATAAGCTGTGGATTTTTCAGAAAAAAGCGGGAACGGAGGGCGGAAAAGCTGCCCAAAGAAAATATATGATTAAATTTTATTAGCTACTTAATTATTTTTGCTCATTTGCGTGATAAATTGATTTTCAATTAATTGAAAAATAAACAGATGAAAATTTTTCCTTTCTTTTTTCTATTCGTTTTCGGAATTGGCTCTGCTCAGATTCTTGATAACATGGCATTTTCGGTGAATTATCGCTATTTAGGACGAAATGCGTTGGGTACAGGGATTGAATTTAGACTATCGGACAGAAATGTTGCCACTACTAACCTTGGCGTTCAGGTGCTGTATACGTCTAATAATGGTCATGCTAAATTTATACCCGAAATCCACATCGCTCGAGCTTTTTCAAATAGTAGTCTTTTCTTTGCGGGGCTATCAGTTAATCCTTATGCAGTAGAGCCACAGGTAGGATTTAATCTTTTGAATATGCTGTCGCTCAATACGGGCTATGCACTACCTATTCATAAAGAAAAGTATTTTAGAGGGGTTACTTTTGGTTTTCAAATGAATATAGCTCCAACTAAGAGGAGTAAATTTTATAACACCTTGAATGTTATTCAGTAGTTTTTTATCCGATTTTTCTAAGTAATATCAATTCCTATGAGAATGTTTAAGTGTGAAAAGAAATTTTAACATTAGGAAACCTTTAGGTTCAGCGAAGCCAAATCAAGGCGATTTAGCTTAGAGCCTGCTTAAATTTGTAAAATATTTTTAACATTAAGAAACCTTTAGGTTCGGCGAAGCCAATTTAAGGCAATTTAGCTTAATGTATTTAATTCTAAATCAATTTATTGATTTCTTAAATTTTTTCCTTAACTAACTGAATGCCTTAATGTTAAAAAAGGCAATAAACAAAGTTTATTTTAAATTAAAAAAATTAAGGAAGTGCATAAAAAATTATTTAATAAAATTTAAACAGCCTCTTAATGTATTTAAGCTGAGATTCTGTGTTAATTTTCAAACAATTGAAAATAAATACTTTATTTTTTATCGCAAAGCCAAACAAAGAAATCAATCATTTTTAGCTTTTTTTAAGATAAACCAAGCCACTTCGTTTAAGAAAGAAATACAAAAGTTTGTTTTACTTCAATAAGTTTTACGCCTTTGTTTGTCTTAAATATTTGAAAATCAATATAATAAATATCTTTGTTTGCCGTTGCGATTAAATATCTTATCCCGAACTCTCAGGTTATTTAATTCTAAATCAATTGATTGATTTCTTGAACATTCTCTTAATTAACTGAATACCTTAACGTTAGAAAAAAAATCACAAACTCCAATATCGTTCTTTGATGATATTGAAATGGTGAATTTGATGACCAACAATGTTGAAACCCATTGCCAAAACGGAAATTTCATATTTCCAATTGATGCCGACTTTCTGTAAATCTTCACTATCAAAGGTTTTGAAAAGCTCAAAAGTTGATGTCCGCACCGAAACTAATTCACTAATTATTTTGGAAATATTTTTATGATTTGCTTTAGAGTTTTTAGCCATCTCATCTTCGTTGAAACTTATAATGTGGAAATTTTCTCCCCTCGCAAATCGCAAAACTCCCGCAGTCAACAATCTTTCAATATCCGTAATATGCTGAACAATTTTATTGATGGTCCATTTTTCTGCTTCGTAGGTTTTATCTTTAAGTTGAGTTAATTTTTGAACATCTAAATTTTCAAGAAAGTTGATAGAATTTTCAAAAGCAGTCAAAAGATTTTCATCTTCTACCAAATTGATATACCTGTCAAAATATTCGGGCATTACAGCAATATCAGATTTATTAAGCATTTTCAAATATTGAGTTAAAATTTTGTTGAATGATGATTTTCTGATTCTGTTTTTCTAAATTCCTGTAAATAAAATCGTTAAGAAAATTACCACTGCTTATTCTTTTTACACCCAAATTTTTCAAGGTTTCAAAGTTCGGTAAATTCGGCATAGACATTACATTTAGAGGTAATTGTGTGAAATTGGTAATCGTAGAAATTTCATCTTCATCAGTAATACAAGGCAGAAAAATTCCGTCACAAAAATCCTGATAGAAAGAAATTCTGGTTTTGGTTTCCTCCATTTTATTGGGAAGATTGAGTAGAAATGTATCAATTCTAACATTGATGAAAAATGCTGCTTCAAGACTTCTAATGGCTTCCAATTTTTCTAAAAATTCTTCTTTTTCAATCAGTTTTCTTTCACCATTTTCTACGATGCTGTCTTCCAAGTTAATTCCCACTACTCCAATATTTTTTAGTTGTAAAACTTTGTCACACAGCTTATCAATATCCTTGCTGAAACCGGATTCTAAGTCTACAGATAATGGAAGATGAGTGTTTTCTGCAATTTTTTTGATGATAAAGAAATACTCTTCAAAAGGAATAATTTCGCCATCTTCATAACCCAATGAGTAAGCAATTGCCGCACTTGAAGTTCCCAAAGCTTTGCAACCCGCATTTTCGTTCGCTTTCGCACTTTGAACATTCCAAACATTTCCCAAGAGAAATGGTTTTTCTTGGTGGTGTAAATCGTAAAATTTTTGATAATTACTTTGCATACATTTTTATTTTCTGCAAATTTATCCACGGTCAAACTTTAGTACAACCGAAAAATGGACAAGGATTTTTCAGGTTAAAAAGTAGCAGCAGGAGCTGTTGTATTTTCTAACTTTTTCTGCATTTGCAGTTTTTTTCCGGTAGAAAAATCGTAGCTCAAACCCAGGACAAACATGTTTTTGTTGTTGTGGATTTGCGTGTGCCTTGTATAGTTTACCAAACTTTCAGGCAGACTTTTCGTTTTGTATTCCGATGGCATTCCAATCCAATACATTCCTGCACTAAACGACCAATCTTTTAATTTATAGCTTGCAAAAAAATGGCTTTTATTTTCATCAGTAGAGAGAAAAGCTCCGTTTAGAATATAGACCGGAAAATTAAACTGATATTGTAAACTTAGATTTTTGTAGTTTGATGATACTACAAAATTATTCATTACATATTGATTCGTCATTTCTACTCCCGAAGCTCTTTGTGTTTTTATGGAAACGGGCAGTATAAATGCTTTGAGGACCAAAAGGTTGCTTCCAAACGGTTTTACAGAACCACTTAGCTGCATACCAAACTGTCTTGAAAAGTTGGAGTTTTCATAAGTTATACCGTAGCCATTTGCTGTGTTTACAAAGAATTGATTGTATGCTTTTGGAATATAATTGTGAAATAATATTGCATTAATATCAAAATATTTGTTGTTGAAAGTATATTGTAAATCATTGTGAAACAAACTATAGGATTCCAATAAGGGATTTCCAAATTGTACAATATTCGGGACAACCTGAACAATATTACTGCTTAATGCAGAACTTGATGGACTCTTTAGGGCATAGCTGCTTGCAAACCTTAAACTCTGATTTTTCGCTAAATCATAACTTAAAACCAGCTTCGGAGTTGGTGACCAATTATCGGTTACGGTTTCCGCACTTTTATTATGAATATTAGTCAATCCTAAGCCAAGTCGATAAGAAAATTTATCTTTTTTACCCGAATATTCGGTGTAGAGATACTGCTCTAAATAATTGACGGTGTAATTGTATTTTCCCGCCAAATTCTGTAAATCATTGGAAATAGAGTTGCTGGAAATGCGGTATCCTGAACTGAGTTTTCCCTTTTCAAAACTGTGGGAATGAGCAATTTCTGCTACGATTCCATTTTGTTTCGCTTTCAAAATCATATCATTGTTAAAGAAATCCTGATTGGTAGCAGTGACGTATTCTCTGTCGTATTGTGTGGAATTGGTATTGTAATGCGAACCCACCAAATTGAGGCTCAATTCATCTTTTTTACCGATATTTTTTGAATAATATAAATCCAACGTAGGATTCAAATAATCAGAAGCACTGTTGTGAATGGTTCCGTTGTTATTGGCAACTGTCCCTTGTGTGAAAGTGCTCTGCCCATTTCCGTTATTGAATGAAGTATTGATGTTAAGATTCAACTTTGCTTGAAATGCATATTTTCCCATCTCCATATTGGTATAGCGTGTGGTAATAGCGTTGTTGGTATATCCGAAATGGTCTTTTTGCTGCTCCGCAGAACGATAGTGGGTATTATTCAAATCGTATTCATAAGTTTTATCAACGATTCTATTATCATAATTCCGAAGATTGATTTGATACTCTAATCCGAAATTATTTTTGCCTTTTGTGTAATTTCCGTAAGCAGAGCCGTTTACAAAACCTGTAGTCAATGCCGAAGTAATATCCGCTCCATAAGAATACCCAACTTCAGGGTTTCTCGTTACAATATTTACCACAGTATCTGCTCTTGTCGCAAATCTCGTTGGCGGAATGTCGAAATATTCCACTCTTACCACATTGGTCGGTGCAATGCTTTTTATTTGGTTGTCGCTTGCTTCAATTCCATTAATCAAAAACAAAACTTTCCCGCCTTTGATGCTTGTTACGGTATTTGAAATCGGGTCCAATTGAAGTTCGGGAAGCGTAGTCAATAAATCTTTGGAATGTCTTGCTTTTTCCAATGCTTCCTTGTCAAAAGTGTAATTGGCGTGGTCGGAAAACTGTTTTTTTCTTTGAGATTTAATCAGAACTTCCTGAATTTCTTTGGTTTGCAAAGAATCTGTGTTTTTCTTTTCTTGTGAGAATACGGATAAAAAAGAAAAGGAGATGGCTACAATGAATATTTTTTTCATGGATTTAGGATTTATAAGTAAGACAATTTGAATTTGTGTTTTATTACTACTTTTACAAAGCTGTTGGCTGTTTTTTGCAGATAAAAAAGATAAGTAATAGCAATTTTTATCCATATATATTGCCGGTTTGTTAGTTGTAGCCCGAAAGTGGCTCACGATTTTATTTATTATTTTTGAAGTTTACAAACGAAGTTCAGCAGCCCAAATAAAATATATGATTAAATTTTGTTACCTACTTAGAGCTTGTTTAAATTTGTAAAATATTTTTAGCATTAAGGCCATTTAGCTTAATGATTTTTCATTTTTCAAAAGTATTTCAAGGTAGAGATATAAAACACTACTCCCAAGTGTAGTTTTTACTATTTTGTAAAAAAAAATGAAATTGATGCAAAAGAATACCGACTCTTTTTTTTCGTCTTCAAATACCATATCTTTTCTTTCTGAAGAAGATCTCAATTGCCGGCATCATTATATAGAATTGCTGGACGCAATAGCAAGAACAACGTATCAAAGTATTTATATCATTGATTATTTTACCAAAAAATTTGAATACGCTACAGAAAATTCATTGTTTCTATGTGGATATTCCGCACAAGAATTTATGGAATTGGGCTATGAATTTTATCTCAAAAATACCCCCGAAGATGAATTGGAACTTTTACTGAAAATCAATAAAGTAGGTTTTGATTTCTACGAAAAAATTCCGTTTGAGGAAAGAAAACGATATTCCATTAGTTATGATTTTCATATCGTTAACCAATTTGGAAAGAAAATACTGGTCAATCATCAATACACTCCATTATTTCTTACTAAAGAGGGCAAAATTTGGAAAGCAATTTGTGTATTTTCTCTGTCTAATAATACCTGTTCCGGTAACATTATTATTCATAAAGAACAAGCTAACAGAGTTTGGAAATATAATATGAATTCCCAAAAATGGATAGAGGAAGAAAAAGTTTCCTTAACAGATCGCGAAAAAGAAATCCTGATTTTATCTGCACAAGGCTACAGCATACAAGAAATATCTGAAAAACTACATATAGCACCCGATACAATAAAATTTCACCGAAAAAAATTGTTTGAAAAAATTGGAGTTACCAATATCTCTGAAGCCATTAATTTTTCTACTAAGAATAAATTGATATAATATAAGTAACACTTTGTCTTGATTATAGTATATATAAAAAACGAGTGAAAATTTTCACTCGTTTTTTATCTTGACTCTTGACTCTCGTTTGTCTATCGAAGACTCGGCTCTCAATTCTACATTGCATTCATTTTAAAGGTCATGCTTTCAATTACTTTGAGGATAGCTTCTACCGTATCCATGGAAGTAAGACATGGAACACCGTTTTCTACTGAAGCACGGCGGATTTGGAAACCATCTCTCTCGTGTTGTTTGCCTTTGGTCATGGTATTTACTACGTACTGCACTTTGCCTTTTTGGATAAGGTCGGTTAGGTTGAGGTTTTCCTCACCGATTTTGTAGCCTATTTTGCATGGAATATTTTTTTCTTTAAAATAATTTGCCGTGCCCTCCGTTGCCCAAATTCTAAACCCAATTTCGTGAAAACGTTTTGCTAATTCGGAGGCTTCTTCCTTGTGCTTGTCGGCAACGGTAAATAGGATTGCTCCGTGAAGCGGTACTTTTCTTCCTGCCCCAATGAGACCTTTATACAATGCTTTTTCCAAAGTCGTGTCTTTGCCCATTACTTCGCCTGTAGATTTCATTTCCGGCCCCAGGGAAATATCTACTTTCGTGAGTTTTGAGAATGAAAATACCGGAACTTTTACAAAAACACCATCTTTTTCAGGGACAAGTCCGCTTTCGTAGCCTAAGTCTTTCAATTTTTTACCGAGAATTACTTTCGTAGCGAGATTTGCCATCGGAACATCGGTAATTTTGGATAAGAATGGCACTGTTCTGGAACTTCTCGGGTTTACCTCAATCACATATACTTGATTTTCAAACAAAACGTACTGAATGTTCATCAAACCAATTACATTAAGCCCTTTGGCTAATTTTTCGGTGTATTCTATGAGTTGTTTTCGGCATTTTTCGTTGATGTTTTGTGGCGGATATACCGCAATGGAATCGCCGGAGTGTACTCCTGCTCTTTCTATATGCTCCATAATTCCTGGAATCACCACCGTTTCTCCGTCTGAAATCGCGTCAACTTCCACTTCTTTTCCTACCAAATATTTATCAATAAGGATAGGATGCTCCGGATTAATGTGTACCGCAAAATCCATATAATGATTGAGTTCTGCATCAGAATACACTATTTCCATAGCTCTTCCTCCCAAAACGTAACTTGGTCTTACCAAAACGGGATAACCGATTTCTTCAGCAATTTTTACGGCTTCTTCTTTGGTAAAACAAGTTTTTCCTAAAGGTTGCGGAATGCCCAATTCTTGAAGCGTAGCTTCAAATTTATTTCTGTTTTCGGCTCTGTCTAAATCTTCCAAAGAAGTTCCCAAAATCTGAACGCCATGGGAAGCCAATTTGTCTGCCAAATTAATAGCGGTTTGTCCACCAAACTGAACGACCACGCCTTTTGGTTTTTCCAATTCTATGATGTTCATTACATCTTCTTCGGTTAATGGCTCAAAATAGAGTTTATCGGAAATTGAAAAATCGGTGGAAACAGTTTCCGGATTATTGTTGATGATAATGGCTTCGTAGCCCATTTCTTTAATCGCCCAAACTGAATGAACCGTAGCGTAATCAAATTCTACTCCTTGCCCAATTCTGATTGGTCCCGAACCCAAAACAATTATTTTTTCTTTGTCCGAAGCAATGCTTTCGTTCTCTTCTTCGTACGTTCCGTAAAAATATGGTGTAGAAGATTCAAATTCCGCCGCACAAGTATCTACCATTTTGTAAACCGGCATTATTCCGTTCTCTTTTCTAAAATCAAAAACTTCTCGTGGTGTACAACCCCAAATATTGGCTAAATTGACATCGGAAAATCCTAGTTTTTTTGCTTGGAGAAGGGTTTCTTGGAGCGTTGTTAGGGCTTCAAGCTCCAACAACGCTTTTCCATCTGAAAAAGGATTATGCTCTTTAATCACATTTTCAAAATCAACCAATTTTTTCAGTTTCCAAATAAAGAATTTGTCTATTTTACTCCATTCTACAATGGTTTCCCAGCTATAACCTCGTCGTAATGCTTCGCCGATAATAAATAATCTCTCGTCATCACAAACCTTAATTCTGCGTTCAATATCTTCATCAGTCAATACTTCCGCATCTTTTGTCTTTAACCCTAAATGCTGGATTCCAGTTTCCAAAGAACGAACGGCTTTCATCAAAGCTTCTTCAAAATTTCTTCCGATTGCCATTACTTCTCCCGTTGCTTTCATTTGGGTAGAAAGTCTTCGGTCTGCGGTTTCAAATTTATCAAAAGGGAATCTCGGAATTTTAGCTACTACATAATCCAAAGCGGGTTCAAAACAGGCAAAAGTCTTTCCTGTAACAGGATTCATCATTTCATCAAGTGTCAATCCGACTGCAATTTTTGCAGCGATTTTAGCAATCGGATAGCCGGTTGCTTTACTCGCCAAAGCAGAACTTCGGGAAACTCGCGGATTCACTTCAATAATGTAGTAGTCAAAAGAATTGGGGTCAAGGGCGAGCTGAACGTTGCAACCGCCTTCAATTTTTAAGGCTCTGATGATTTTGAGTGAAGCGTTTCTCAAGAGTTGATATTCTCTATCCGAAAGCGTTTGCGAAGGTGCAACCACGATGGAATCTCCGGTGTGAATACCTACCGGATCAAAGTTTTCCATATTGCAAACCACAATGGCGTTGTCATTGGCATCACGCATTACTTCGTATTCGATTTCTTTGAAACCTGCGATGGATTTTTCTATTAAACACTGTGTTACAGGCGAATATTTGAGTCCGAGTTCGGTAATTTCTCGCAGCTGGGCCTCATCGTTGGCAATTCCACCACCTGTTCCACCTAAAGTAAAAGCGGGACGAACAATCACGGGATAACCAATGTTTTTAGCAAATTCCAAAGCACCTTCTACGGTGTTTACAATATCAGATTCCGGAACAGGTTCGCCGAGCTCTCGCATCAATTCACGGAACAAATCGCGGTCTTCTGCCTGATTAATTGCCGAAAGTTTGGTTCCCAAAACCTCTACTTTGTATTCTTCCAAAATTCCGGATTTTTGTAACTCTACCGCCATATTGAGCCCGGTTTGTCCGCCTAAAGTTGGCAACAATGCGTCAGGACGCTCTTTTCTGATGATATGACTTACAAATTGTAGAGAAATAGGTTCAATGTAGACTTTGTCGGCAATTTCTACATCAGTCATAATCGTTGCAGGATTAGAATTGATGAGAATTACTCTGTATCCTTCTTCTTTTAGTGCTAAACAGGCTTGAGTACCTGCATAATCAAACTCTGCCGCTTGTCCGATAATAATCGGTCCACTTCCGATTACTAAAATGGTTTTTATGTCTGTTCGTTTCATAATTTTAAATCAATGTAATAATGTAACAGTGTAACAGTGTTACAATTTAACTAATGCTTAATTTTCGTTTTTTAGGCCGGTGCTTAAAATTTTATAGATTATTTTTCCTATTTCCACAACCTGTGCTTCCAAATCTTCATTGAAAGGATAATTTTTAGAATGTTTACATAAGATATCACCAATATTTTGTTTCTTCAAGTTCTTTTGCTGCAATTTTAATTTTGTTGATAAAATCTTTCTTACTATAAGGATTTTGTGCTTCAAAAGAATTTGCACCAATGCTTGTCCCTGAACGAAGCAGTTGTTTTGCAATGACAAACTTTCTTTTTTCCTCCAACAATTCACAGAGTTCAATAATGTCTAAAGAAAACTGAACTGTTTTATTGATTAAAGGATTATTCTCAAAGTTTATCATATTGATTATTGTTTTAACTATTGTTATACTGTTACATTCTTAAATTGGTACATTAGCTCAACAAATTCATCAAATAAATAATTCGCATCTTCCGGTCCCGGACTTGCTTCCGGGTGATATTGTACCGAAAAACATGGATATTTTTTGTGACGAATACCTTCGTTGGTTTTGTCGTTTAATGCGATGTGAGTGACTTCCAAATCGGTGTTTTGCAAAGAATTTTCATCGATGGCGTAACCGTGATTTTGGGAAGTGATGGCGACTTTATTGGTTTTTAAATCCAGAACGGGGTGATTTCCGCCTCTGTGTCCGAATTTCAATTTATAGGTTTTTGCTCCGCAAGCCAAACCAATGAGTTGATGACCGAGACAAATTCCGAAAATTGGAACTTTTCCTAGCAATCCGTTAATCATTTCCGAAGCACCTTTTACATCTTGCGGATCTCCGGGACCATTGGAAAGCATAACTCCATCGGGATTTATCATTAAAATTTCTTCGGCGGTCGTGTCTTGAGAAACAACGGTAATATCGCAATCGCGCTGAGAAAGTTCGCGGATGATACCCAATTTTGAACCAAAATCTACCAAAACCACCTTGAAACCTCTTCCCGGTGCTGCATAAGACGTTTTTGTGGAAACTTGTGCAACTTGATTGGTTGGAAAATCGCTGTTTTTTAATTCAGAAATTACCTCTTCTTCATTTCTTTCAAAATCTACGATTTTTCCTTTGATAACGCCGTGATTACGAATAATCCTTGTGAGTTTTCGGGTGTCAATTCCTGAAATTCCCGAAAGATTCCTTTTTTGGAAAAACTCGTCCAAAGTCATCTGATTTCTGAAATTGGAAGGCAAATCGCAAATTTCTTTCACGATTAAACCTTTAATGGCGGGTTCCATAGATTCATAGTCGTCGCGGTTGATGCCGTAATTTCCAATCAAAGGGTACGTCATACAAACGATTTGTCCGCAATACGACGGGTCGGAAATCAGTTCTTGATAACCGGTCATTCCCGTGTTGAAAACCACTTCTCCTTCTGTTTCCAAATTGGCTCCAAAACCTTCTCCGTGAAAGATTTCGCCGCTTTCTAATATTAGTTTCTTTTTTTGCTGTACCATTTATTTTGTAAAATGTAATATGTACTAAGTACAATGTATTAATAAATTATTTTTTGAAAGTACTTTGTACATTGTACATCGTACTTTATACAATTATTCAAATTCAAAACCTTTCAGTTCGAGCGCATTTTTAAGAATTGCCATTCTTGCGAAAACCCCGTTTTCCATTTGTTTGAAAATTCTGCTTCTTTCACATTCTACCAAATCTGTATCTATTTCTACTCCTCGGTTAATTGGAGCGGGGTGCATAATAATGGCAGAAGGTTTCATTTTTTGTTCTCTCTCTTTATTAAGGCCGTATTTTCGCAGGTATTCTTCAGCGGTGTAAGAAGATTTTTTGTCGTGTCTTTCATGTTGAATGCGAAGCAACATTAATACATCAATTTCTTCAATTAATCCATCTAAATCACGGTAAGTCCCATTCATTAAGCTACCTTCGTTAAACCATTCTCTTGGACCTGAGAGGTAAACTTTAGCTCCTAATTTTCTTAATGCTTCCGAAGAAGAGTTGGCGACTCTACTGTGTTTCACATCGCCTACAATAGCCACTTTCAAACCTTCAAACTTTCCAAACTCCTGATAAATTGTCATTAAATCCAGCATAGTTTGGCTGGGGTGATTTCCTGTTCCATCGCCACCATTGATGATGGGGATATTTATGTTTTTGAGTTTTTTGTAAAATTCATTTTCTTGATGGCGGATCACGACTAAATTGACACCAATACTTTCTATTGTTTTTACTGTATCATACAGCGTTTCTCCTTTGTTTACGGAAGAGTGTGATACATCAAAAGGCACGACTTCCAAACCGAGTTTTCGTTCTGCAACATCGAAACTGGTTTTTGTACGGGTGCTGTCTTCAAAAAAAAGATTGGAAACGAAAATTTGATCTTTAGATTTTGAGGTTTTTCCTTCGGAGAAAGCAATGGCTTCCTTGAGTATGACAAGGATTTGTTCAGAAGATAAGTTTGAAATTGTAAGCATCATCTAAAATTTTAGCAAAAAAAAACGAAGCCAAAAAGACTTCGTTATATAAAATAAATATTGTTTTTTGGCAAATTTGCCAAAGGAAAATCGTCTAATGAATATTTCTTTTTCATTAAAGGCAAAGGTAATATTTTTTTTGATAGAATAAATATGTTTTGTGAAAATTAAGAATCATTAACAATTTATGTGCTAAATTGATATATCTTTGCAAAAATTATATACATGAAAATTTCACAGTGTCCTAAATGCGAAAACCAAGAAATTGTGAAAAGTGGTATTATCAAAGGAAAACAAAGGTTTTTTTGTAAGAGTTGTAACTACTATTTTACGGTAAACAAATTAGGGAAAAAGATAGACGACTATTATGTTACCAAAGCACTTCAATTGTATTTGGAAGGATTGAGTTATCGTGAAATAGAACGAATTATAGGAGTTTCTCATGTTACGATAAGCTCTTGGGTAAAAGAATATGGAGTTAAAAAACCGCCTCATTCGGATTTTCATTCTTCGTATAAAGTTTTTAAGCAAGAAGAATTGATTGAATACATGAAAAAAAGTGAAAATTTGAAAAATTCCGGATTGATAATTACTGAGTTTGGGGATAAATTTATGCTGATAAAATGGGAAAGATTTAAGAAATAACCTCAGATTTATATGTGTAAAATCCTTGTATATGACTATATGCAAGGATTTTTGTTTTTTCTGTGCCTCTATTTTATTTTTGATAATGTATACTATTAACATTTATATATATAATATTTTTAAGAATATTTTTTTATTATCAGTTTTACGGTGTTGAGAAAATGATAAAATTATACAAATGCTAATGAAAAATTTAAATATTCTTAATAATCATTAAATGTATATTATTTTTTGATTGTTAAAAATCAAAGAAATTTTGGGTTATCATTTTATTTGGAACTGAAAAAAACGTAAAAGGAGGCAAAAACTAATAACACGCACATAAGGAGGCAAAAACTTTTAACAAAACAAACCAAAAACTTAAAATTATGAGTCAACAATTCAACTCTCAGGCAGAACATGATGCTCATGTTGAAATGCGAAAGGAAAACAACAAACTTTGGGGCGTAATTACCGGTTCATCACTGGGAATGCTCATCGAGTATTTTGATTTTTACATTTTCGGAAGTTTAGCGGTAGTACTTTCTACCAAATTTTTCCCGGCAGATAATCCTACAGCGGCTTTCTTATCTACACTCGCTACTTTTGCTGCGGGCTTTGTCGTAAGACCTTTTGGGGCTTTGTTTTTCGGAAGATTAGGCGATATTGTGGGTAGAAAGTACACTTTCATTGTAACCTTATTATTAATGGGTGGTTCCACTTTTTTAATCGGGTGTATTCCGGGATACGAAACCATAGGGTTTATGGCACCTGTTTTAGTATTAATTTTAAGATTGATTCAAGGATTGGCATTAGGAGGAGAATATGGAGGTTCAGCCACTTTTGTTTCGGAGCATACTACGGAAAAAAATCGTGGGTATTGGACAGCATGGTTACAGACAACAGCTACTTTAGGTTTAATTCTTTCGTTAGTGGTTATTTTAATGACGAAATTAGCTTTAACACCTGAAGAATTTAACGATTGGGGCTGGAGAATTCCATTCTGGATTTCTATTCTTTTGGTGGGTGTTTCTTATATGATTCGTAAAAACATGCACGAATCGCCTGCCTTTGCTAAGGCGAAAAAAGAAGGGAAAACTTCAACCAATCCTCTGAAAGAATCTTTTGGAAACCGATATAATTTCAAATGGGTATTATTAGCATTGTTCGGTGCGGTAATGGGACAAGGGGTAATCTGGTACACCGGTCAGTTCTACGCCATGAACTTTATGCAAAAAACCATGAATATCGATGGGGTTCAAGTAGATACTTTGATGGCGGCAGCTTTATTTTTAGGAACGCCTTTATTTATTTTATTTGGTTGGTTGTCGGATAAAATCGGTCGTAAATATATCATGATGGCGGGTATGTTAATTGCAGTTTTTGCGTACAGACCCATTTACAATGCCATGTTCCAAACGGCTAATTTAGAGCATAAAACATTGGTGGCAGGCTCTGTTGAAAAATCAAGAACGGCTAAGGTTGATCCTAAAGTAGCCACGGATAGCATCATTACCTTTACTACGAAAAAAGCATATACCGATGGTACTACTTTCAAACAAGACAGTATTGTAACATGGAAAAAAGCAGCACTTGCACCGGACGCTAAATCGGCAGAGCCAAAGGTAAATAAATCTACCACTTTGAACAGTCATGATAAATGGACATTGGCATTCTATGTATTCTTACAGATGATTTTAATAGCCATGGTATATGGGCCTATTGCTGCCTTTTTGGTAGAATTATTCCCGGTAAAAATTCGATATACTTCCATGTCATTGCCATACCATGTTGGAAATGGAGTATTTGGAGGCTTGGTTCCGGCGATTTCCACTTATTTAGTAACTTCGTCTAAAACTTCCGGTGATCCCGAGTATTATTTGCAAGGTTTATGGTATCCAATCATTGTAGCGGCAGTTTGTTTTGTCATTGGAATGGTGTATATCGATAACAATAAAAAAGAAGCACAATAAAATTTAATAATAATAATGGAAAGCAATTTCAGATTGAATGATTTTACTTTCCTTAAAAAAAATAAAAAAATGGACGGATTAAAGAAATTTTTAGGAATCGTTTGGTTGTTGATTGCAGCCGGTGTGAGTTACTTTCTTTTGACGGAGTTTGGTTGGAAAAAACTAACTTCGGGGAAGCAGGACGACTTAGTTTTTGGAATTATTATTTTCTTTGTTTTAACACCCTTCATTGGCGGAGGATTGGGGATTTTCGGATACTATTCGTTAGTAGGAGAATACTCAGATGATAAGAAATAACGAAGAAAATTATAATAGAATCATGATGAGTGATAAATGATTCATTTATCACTCATTATTTACATTTTATAGAAATGAAGCGTAAGCACGAGCAAAAATTAATTATTTTAAGCCTAACCTTACTGGTGTTGTTCAATGCACCGGTTTTGCTGTTGTTCGACAAGGCGAAATCCGTATTGGGGCTTCCGATGATTTATGCTTATTTATTCAGTGTTTGGTTGCTGTCCGGTATTGTTTCATTTTTTATTTTTAAAAGGTTTGATGAGTAGTATAGGCTTATTTGCGGTGGTTATGCTGTATTTGGCATTGCTGTTTCTTATCGCTTATTGGGCAGAGAAAAGCCGGAGCGATTTTTGGGTAAATAATCCTTATATTTATTCTCTCTCTTTGGCGGTGTATTGTACCGCTTGGACTTATTACGGAAGTGTAGGCGTTGCAGCCAACAAAGGATTAGAATATTTGGCAATTTATATAGGTCCTATCAGCATTATTCCGGTTTGGATATACATCAATACAAAAATAGTGAGGATTGCAAGGGTTAATAAAATAAGTAGTATTGCAGATTTTATCACGCTTCGCTATGGAAACAGTCGCTCTTTAGGAGCGTTGATTACCTCGGTATGCTTTTTAGCGATTATCCCTTACATTGCATTGCAGATAAAAGCCGTTTCGGAGACTTTTCATTTGGTATCGGAAACACCACATTCGCAGAGTTTAATTAGCGATACTTCTACATATGTTGTTCTTTTAATTGCCATTTTTTCAGGTTATTACGGAACAAGATATGTAGATGCGTCGGAAAAAAGATTAGGCATTATTTCCGCAGTGGCGGTAGAAAGCTTTTTGAAACTTATCTTTTTTGTGGTTTTAGGACTTTTTGTGGTGTATGGTGTTTTTGGTGGTTGGGAAGATTTATACGCAAAAGCATCTGTTTTGTCTGATTTTGAGGAGAAAAACACCTTTTCTACTTTAGGAAATGCTTTTAATTGGTCTGTTCTGAGTGTTATGGCGATGTCGGCAATATTTCTTCTGCCACGTCAGTTTCATACGGCTATTGTAGAGAACAGAAAGGAAAGTCATATTAAAACTGCCATTTGGTTGTTCCCATTGTATTTATTGGTTTTCAATATTTTCATTTTTCCCGTAGCTTGGGGCGGAAAAGTAGTGTTTTTGGGGCAAAATGTTAATCCTGAATTTTATTCGATTTTGATACCCCAAAAATTCGGCAATTATGCTGTTTCTGTAATGGTGTTTTTGGGAGGTTTGAGTGCCTGCGTTTCCATGATTATTATTTCCAGTATTGCACTTTCCATCATGCTTTCGAATAATTTAATCATTCCGTATGGTTGGCTTGATAGGTTTAAACTCAGCCAGACCACCGATTTTTCTAAAACCATTGTGAATATAAGGAGAATTAGCATTTTTATTTCCATTATTCTGGCTTTTATTTTTTATAAATATTTCATTTTAGAATCGAGTTTGTTTTCTGTGGGAACCATTTCGTTTGTCATAATTGCCCAGCTGGCACCGGCGTTTTTTGGAGCAGTATTTTGGAGAAGAGGCTCGTATAATGGTGCTGTTTCGGGGATTTTGGTAGGGGTAATGATTTGCATTGTAACTTTAATAGTCCCCCAGTATTATTCTGCCAGCAACCCGAATTTTGGTTTTGATGATTTTCAAGAAGATTATGCCGGGATTTATCATTTTATCAAAGCCTTCCAGATTCCTTATTTAAGCCATATTTCACAGGTGTTTTTTTATAGTTTATTGCTGAATGCCTTTCTGTATGCAGTAATTTCTACGCTTTCTCAACAGGATTATCGGGAGCGGAACTTTGCCGAAATCTATGTAGATATAGATAAATACATCTCCAATCACGAAAACGCATTTATCTGGAAAGGAATAGCCTATGTATCGGATATTGAAAAGATTTTGGTGAGATTTTTGGGAGAAAATAAAACCAAGCAGGCTTTGAAGATTTTCAATTCTAAATACAATGTTTCGGACAAAAATAATACTGCGGATTCCCGATTTATCAAGTTTTCCGAGAATCTTTTATCGGGAAGAATCGGGACGGCTTCGGCTAAAATATTAGTAGAGGGCGTTGCCAAGGAAGAAAAAATTAGTTTAACGGAAGTGCTTCGGATTTTAGAAGAATCTCAGCAAAATATTGTCCTCAACAAAAAACTCACGGAACAATCCGAAAAACTCCGTCAGTTATCGGGCGAACTGAAAACTGCCAATGAAAACCTCATTGTAAAAGATCATCAAAAAGATGAATTTTTGGATTCCGTAGCACATGAATTAAGAACACCCATTACCGCCATTCGTGCTGCGAGCGAAGTAATACAAGAAGATGATGAAATGCCCGCAGAAATTCGCAAACAGTTTCTGGAAAACATTATTTCAGAATCCGACCGGTTGAATGACTTAATCAATGATTTATTGGATTTAGATAAGTTGGAAAACACGGAAACCGTTCTCAACAAAGAACAAAAAAATATAAAAGAAACGCTTGATATTGCCTTAAAACCGCTTCAACATCTAATTAAAAAGAAAAATATAGAACTGGAAATAGAGGATTTTTTAACCCAAAATTATTTTCATTACGATGAAAAAAGAATCCTTCAGGTCTTCAATAATTTAATGGGAAATGCTATTAAGTTTTGCGATGAAAACGGTATTATCAGCATTTCTTTGCACAATGAGCAAGATGTTTTACAACTTAATATTTCCAATTCAGGAAAAAAAATCCCTGAAGATGAACTGGATATGATTTTTGATAAATTTTACCAATCCAAAGATCAAAACATTCGTAAGCCTTTAGGGAGTGGCTTGGGATTGGCAATTTGTAAGAAAATTATCCATGCACATGGAGGAAATATTTCTGCCGAAAACTTTGAAGGAGGTGTTATGTTTTTATTACAAATTCCGGGTTAAGGATACTGAATTTTGAGTTTGATTAGAATTTAAAATTCTAAAATTTAAAATTCAAAATCTAAAATTATATAGAAATAAAATATGAGAAAAATTATAATAGCAGATGATGAACACAAAATTGTAATGTCTTTGGAATATTCGTTCCGAAAACAGGGCTACGATGTTTTCATTGCAAGAGACGGTTCCGAGGTTTTAGAATTATTGAAAAAAGAAACTCCCGATGTGGTTCTTTTGGATATTATGATGCCCAATGTAGGCGGATACACTACGCTACAGGAAATAAAAAAACAAGAAAAATTACAAGACTGTAAAGTCGTATTTTTAAGTGCTAAAAACAATCCTAAGGACATAGAAAGGGGCTTAGAGCTGGGAGCAGATGCGTATGTTACCAAGCCTTATTCCGTGAAAAAACTCATTCAACAGGTAGAAGAACTCTTCCTTCAGCCTTCTTGAAGTTAGAAAATTAATAAATTTGAATAGAAAATTAAACAAAAAAATATCAATTGCCATGAAAACACACGAAAGAATGTTCGAAGAGAGCATTGAATACAAAGAAAATTTTTGGCGGAAACAAGCCGAACAAATCGAATGGTTTCGTAAACCCAGCAAAATATTATCCCATGAACCCAACACCTATCCCGAGTGGTTTGTAGATGGGGAACTCAACGCTTGCTATTTGGCTTTAGACAAGCATATCAACGATGGTTTTGGCGATCAGGAGGCTATTATCTACGATTCTCCCGTTACCGAAACCATAAAAAAACTTACCTACAAAGAAGTTCGCCACAAGGTAGCAAGGCTTGCGGGAGGTCTAAAAGCGATGGGACTCAAAAAAGGCGATACAGCCATTATTTATATGCCTATGATTCCGGAAGCTGCTTTTGCCATGTTGGCGTGTGCAAGGTTAGGGGTTACGCATTCCGTAGTTTTTGGCGGTTTTGCACCCCATGAATTATCGATTAGAATAGATGATTGCAATCCTAAGGTATTAATTACCGCAAGTGCAGGGCTGGAACTGAAAAAGAGAATCCCTTATCTGCCTTTTGTAAAAGAAGCCATAGAAATGTCTGCCTGTAAACCGGAAAATGTGGTGGTTTTCGACAGAAAATTATTCGGGAATCAAGTAGATTGGAGCGATACTTCATTGACGAATTTCCAAGAATTGATGGAAAAATCCGAACCGGTGGACTGTGTTCCTGTAGAGAGTACGCATCCGCTTTATATCCTGTATACTTCTGGTACCACAGGAAAACCGAAAGGAGTGGTTCGGGACACGGGTGGCTACGCTACCGCACTTAAATTTTCCATGAAAAAAATCTATGGAGTTGATGAAGGCGAAGTCTTCTGGGCAGCTTCCGATGTGGGCTGGGTAGTAGGGCACAGTTATATTGTGTACGGACCTCTCATCAACAGAAATACCACGATTATTTTTGAAGGAAAACCAATAATGACACCGGATGCAGGAACTTATTGGAGAGTTTTGGAACAACACAAAGTAGCGGTTATGTTTACTGCACCTACGGCTATAAGAGCTATTAAAAAAGAAGACCCGGAAGGCGAATTGATAAAAAAATATGATTTATCCCATTTCCGAACCCAGTTTTTAGCAGGCGAAAGATGTGATGTAGCAACTTTAGACTGGTATAAAGAATACGTGGGGAAACCTGCGATAGACCATTTTTGGCAAACAGAAAGCGGTTGGCCGATGCTGGGATTGATGCCCGGAGTAGAGGAAGTGAACATCAAAAGAGCGGCAGCAGGTAAACCGATTCCGGGATATAATATTAAGATTTTCAATGAAGACGGGTATGAGTTAGATGCCCACCGCGAAGGGTATTTGGTTATAAAACTTCCATTGCCGCCGGGTGCGTTGTGTGGTATCTGGAACGACCAAGAAAGATTTAACTACGGCTATTTAAGCAAATATCCGGGCTATTATTTATCTGGAGATGGAGCGATTAAAGATGAGGACGGATATATATTTGTTACAGGAAGGATAGATGATATTATCAATGTAGCAGGTCACCGTTTATCCACCGCAGAAATGGAAGAAGTGGTAGCGGGTTATCCTGCAGTAGCAGAGTGTTGTGTAGTAGGTATAGAACACGAACTGAAGGGGCAGGTTCCGTTGGCGTTGGTGGTTTTAAAACAAAATACCCAACAAACCGAAGAGGAAGTGGAGAAGGGCGTTATCAACATCGTTCGGGAAAAAATTGGGGCGGTAGGCAGTATGAGAAATGTAATCATCGTGAAAAGATTACCTAAAACCCGTTCAGGTAAAATTCTAAGAAAACTCATCAGAACCATGTTGGACGGTAAGGAGTATCAAATTCCACCAACCATTGATGATGAAGTCATCATCGCAGAATTAGAAGAAAAATTTGAAGGCTACTTCAAAGAAAATAAACTGTAAGTGAAAACCATTAACTATTTTAAAAAGAATTAATTATGAGCAATTATGTAATTAACAATCTGCCGGATTATTTCAAGCAGTACAAGAAGTCGATTAAAAATCCAAAAAAGTTCTGGGATAAAATTGCCGATGAAAACTTCAATTGGTATCAACGGTGGACTAAGGTGGTCGATTATGACATGAAAGAAGCTAAAATTGAGTGGTTTAAAAATGCAAAACTCAACATTACAAAAAATTGCTTAGACCGTCATTTGGATTTAAGAGGCAAGAAAACCGCCATTATCTTCGAACCCAATGACCCCAACGAAGAGGCTCAGTACATTTCTTATCAGGAATTGTTCGATAGAGTTGGGAAAATGGTTAATGTTTTACGAGATCAAGGCGTAAAAAAAGGAGATCGAGTGTGTATTTATTTACCCATGATTCCGGATTTACCTATTACCATGCTGGCTTGTGCGAGAATTGGAGCTATCCATGCGGTAGTTTTTGCAGGATTCTCTGCAAACGCTTTGTCTTCAAGGATTAACGATTGCGATTGTGAATATGTGGTGTGTTCAGACGGAAGTTTCCGTGGAAACAAGGCTATTGACTTAAAAGTGATTGTTGATGAAGCCTTAAACAGCACTCCAAATGTGAAAAAAGTTTTGGTAGTGAAAAGAACAGGCGGAGAAGTAACCATGAAAGAAGGAAGAGATGTTTGGTTACAACCTTTATTAGACAAAGCTCCCGTAGATAATATTCCCGAAATTATGGACGCGGAAGATCCGTTATTTATTCTATATACATCGGGCTCTACCGGAAAACCGAAAGGAATGTTGCACACTACAGCGGGTTACATGGTGTACACGGGTTATACTTTCAAAAATGTGTTTAATTATAAGGAAAATGATATTTTCTGGTGTACAGCGGACATTGGCTGGATTACAGGGCACTCGTACATTGTGTACGGACCTTTAGCCAATGGGGCGACAACTGTAATGTTTGAAGGAGTGCCGACTTACCCCAATCCGGATCGTTTCTGGGAAGTGGTGGCGAAACATAAAATTACGCACTTCTATACTGCACCCACCGCTATTCGTTCTTTGGCAAAAGAAAGTACAGAATGGGTAGAGAAACACGATTTAAGTTCATTGCGTGTAATTGGTTCGGTAGGAGAGCCGATTAACGATGAAGCATGGAGATGGTACAACGACCATGTTGGTAAGAAAAAATGTCCGATTGTTGATACTTGGTGGCAAACCGAAACAGGAGGTATTCTCATTTCGCCAATGGCATTCATTACGCCGACCAAACCAACTTACGCAACCTTACCATTACCGGGAATTCAACCGGTACTGATGAACGATAAGCGAATTGAAATTTCCGGAAATCAAGTAGATGGTAACTTGTGTATCCGTTTCCCTTGGCCGTCTATCGCACGAAGTATTTGGGGCGACCACGAAAGATATAAGGAAACTTATTTCAATGTATTTCCTGGGAAGTACTTTACCGGTGATGCTGCTTTAAGAGACGAAACAGGTTATTATAGAATTACCGGTCGTGTGGATGATGTTATTATTGTTTCAGGACATAATTTAGGAACTGCACCCATTGAAGACAGCATCAACGAGCACCCTGCAGTTGCAGAAAGTGCGATTGTCGGGTATCCGCACGATATCAAAGGAAATGCATTGTACGGCTATGTAATTTTGAAGGAAACAGGAGAGGGTAGAGATCGAGATAATTTGAGAAAAGAAATCAATCAATTAATTTCCGACCAAATTGGACCGATTGCAAAATTGGATAAAATCCAATTTGTTTCTGCACTTCCAAAAACCCGTTCAGGAAAAATTATGCGTAGAATTTTGAGAAAAATTGCCGAAGGCGACTTCTCGAATTTCGGAGATACTTCAACATTACTCAACCCTGAAATTGTTGACGAAATTAAAAATGAAAAATTGTAATTTTCTATTATAAAGTTTAGACCATAACCACGCCGAAAGGCGTGGTTTTTTGTTTGATAAAATAATATTACTTTTGCATTCGGTAAAGTTTATTAACATACATAGGAGTGATGTTGAGCGTTCTACTTACCTTTGAAAAGAATTAAATATAAACAGATGGCAACCAAAACATTTTTTCTTTTACTCTGTTTTATTTTGCTGTCTTGCTCCAAGAGTTCACAAGTGTATGCTCCGGTAGGCGGACTGAGTAAAGACGATATGAATGTCTCTAAAAATAGAGCTAAAAACCTTAATCAGATTGAAAGGCAACAAATCCAAGCATGGATAAGCTCTCAGTCCAAAAAATTCTATTCTATGGGATTGAATTATTGGGTAGATATAGAAAACTTAGACCAAAGAAGCAGTAGAAAAGACGGAGAACACATTTCTTATCAATATGACTTGTACGATTTTGATGAAGTAAAATTGTACGAAAAACCAAAAATCAATCGTGAAGTTGTTTTTGGTAAATTTGAAGAATTAAAAGCAGTAGAAGATGCTTTGCGGTACCTGAATAAAGGAGAAGAGGCAACGCTTTTGGTACCTTCGGTATTGGCATTCGGAACTTTTGGTGACAACGACCAGATCCCGAACGATATGCCTTTAATCATCAAACTAAAAGTTTTAAACCATTAGAAATCAATTAAGAAACTGAATTCAATTATGAAATCGCCATGATTTTTAAAACAGAAGCACTTATGAAGATTTGGCGATTGCATATGACCTTTAAAAAAACAATAAATATCTACGTATGAAAAAAATAATATCAATATTCGTCGCTGCGATGACGATTTTAAGTTGTAACCCTATTTATAAAAAAATGAATATAGACGAAACATTGTACAACAGCCTTCCGGAAGGCGTGTATGCCAAAATGGAAACCACACAAGGAGATATGATTATCCAATTTTTTGATAAAGAATCTCCCGTTACTGTAGCCAACTTTGTAGGTTTGGCACAAGGAACTATTGAAAACAAAGCAAAAGCCAAAGGCACTCCTTACTATGATGGTATTATTTTCCACAGAGTTATTAAAGATTTTATGATTCAGGGAGGCGATCCTACAGGAACAGGAATGGGCGATCCGGGCTATAAATTTGATGATGAAAAAAACAACCTCAAGCACGAAGGAAAAGGCTATTTGTCTATGGCAAATTCCGGACCCAATACCAATGGTTCTCAGTTTTTCATCACTCATGTTCCTACTCCGCATTTAGATGGCAGACATACCGTTTTTGGAAAGGTAATTAAAGGTTTAGAAGTGATTGATGCTATTGCCAATGTAGAAAAAGGTGCACAAGATAAACCTAAAACAGATGTCGTGATAAAATCTGTAAAAATCTTTACCAAAGGAGATGCGTACAAAAACTACGATGCTTCCAAAATCTTCAACGAAGGAAAAGGAAAAATCAGAGATAACAATATTTCCTTCACGGCAAAACAAGAGGAAGAGGCAAAAAAAAGATTGGAAGATTTGAAGAAAACCATGCAAACAACTCCATCAGGATTGCATTATAAAATCACCAAACAAGGTGCGGGAAAACAGCCCAAGGCAGGCGATATGGTAGCGGTACACTATGCAGGAAGATTGATGAACGGGCAAGAATTCGACAATTCTTTCAAAAGAGGTCAGCCTATAGAATTTACCGTAGGTGTTGGACAAGTCATTAAAGGTTGGGACGAAGGAATTATGCTGTTGAATGAAGGGAGTTCTGCTACACTGATGATTCCTTCTGAGTTGGGTTACGGAGCCAGAGGAGCAGGCGGTGTAATCCCTCCAAACGCTACCTTAATATTTGATGTAGAGTTGGTAAAAGTGAAATAATTTTAAAAGATTAATAAATCATCAAAAAAAGACTGAATTTTCAGTCTTTTTTTATTTGAATTTTAGATTAATTTTGTACAAATTTGATGAAAAATACCATGAACATAAAAACCTGTCTTCAAGAAATCGAAAAAACAATTCCTTTAGGTCAAGCCGAAGATTTTGATAATGTAGGTTTGCTATGCGGAAATCCCGATAGGGAAGTAACCGGAATTTTGATTTGTCATGATGCTTTAGAATGTGTGGTAGAGGAAGCTGTTGCTAAAAAATGTAATCTCATAGTGGCTTTTCACCCGATTATTTTTTCGGGTTTAAAATCATTAACGGGAAAAAATTATGTAGAAAGAGCAGTCATAAAAGCCATTGAGAATAAAATTGCTATCTATGCCATTCATACCGCATGGGATAACGATGTACTGGGCGTAAATTACGGATTAGGCAAGCATTTAGGATTAGAAAATTTAAAAATCTTAAGTCCCAAAAAACAACAATTGATGCAGTTGGAAGTTTTCGTTCCGGTAGATTTTTCCAATCAAGTAAAAGATGCTTTGTTTGAAGCGGGTGCAGGGAATATTGGCAATTATGACGAATGCAGTTTCAGCATCAAAGGGCAGGGAACATTTCGTCCTTTGGAAAATTCTAAACCTTTTTCCGGTGAAAAAGGTAAGCGAGAACATTCGGAAGAAGTTTTGATTTCGGTAATTTTTGAAAATTATAAGAAAAATCAGATACTTTCTGCCATGAAACGGGCTCATCCTTACGAAGAAGTTGCCTATCAAATCATCAATATCGAAAATGAAAATCCTTACTCCGGTTTAGGAATGTTCGGGGAGTTGAAAAATGAAATGAGCGAGCAAGATTTTCTACAATTCGTAAAAGAAAAACTGAATCTGCAAGTGATTCGCCATAGTCATTTTATCCAAAAACCGATAAAAAAAGTAGGGATTTTGGGCGGAAGCGGAGCAAGTCATATAAAAGATGCCCTAAAAAATAGCTGCGATGCCTACCTTACAGGCGATATAAAATACCACGATTTCTATACCGCAGAAGAGAAAATGTTGGTTTGCGATATCGGACATTTTGAATCCGAGCAATTGATTTCCCAACAATTATATGAAATTTTATCCAAAAAATTTACTACCTTTGCGGTTTGTAAAACAAGCGAAAGCACCAACCCCGTAAATTATTTCTCATAAAAATATGGCTAAAAAACTCATCGAAATTTCTGTAGAAGAAAAACTAAGAGCTCTTTACGATTTACAATACATAGACTCAAGATTAGACGAATTGCGTAATACACGCGGTGAACTGCCTATTGAAGTGGAAGATTTAGAAATTGAAATCGAAGGTTTGAACAAAAGAGTTTCTAAATTTGAAGCAGAAATTAAAGAACAGAACGACGAAATCAATAACAAGAAGGAAGTCATCAATCATGCTCAATCTTTAATTGATAAATACAAAACCCAACAAGATAATGTAAGAAACAATAAAGAGTTCGAATCATTATCCAAAGAAATTGAATTTCAGGAGTTAGAGATACAGTTGGCAGAGAAAAAAATAAAAGAATTTTCTGCGAAAATTGATTTCAAACAACAAAATTTAGACGAAATAAAAGCAAAAATTGCCGATTTCGAAAATCATTTGAAATTCAAAAAAGAAGAATTGGATAGCCTTATTTCCGAAACACAGAAAGAGGAAGACTATTTATTAGAAAAATCCAAAGAATTTGCTCAGGTAATCGACGAGAGATTGCTGGCATCTTATCACAGAATTCGTAATAATTCGGGCAACGGCTTGGCGGTAGTAGGCATAGAAAGAGGAGCTCCTAAAGGTTCATTCTTTACCATTCCTGCTCAGAAACAAGTAGAAATTGCTCAAAGAAAAAAAATCATTATTGATGAGCACAGCGGTAAGATTTTAGTAGATGATGATTTGGTAAATGAAGAAAATGCTAAAATGGAGGAACTCATTAAGTTTTAAAACTTAGCTTTACAATAATTCAAAAAACCAATCGAACTCGATTGGTTTTTTTTGATTGAAAAAATTTATAACTTTGGTAGAAATATTTGATGATATGAAAGTATTTAATTCTTCAAAAATGGATTCTTCCATGTGGATTTTCACTTTGTTATTCTTTGTAATTAGTATTGGCGTAGGCAGTATGTTTATTAATGATATGAAAGAAAGTCCTTTTCTTGCTTTACCATTTGTTATTTTAGTAATTGTTGGAATTTGTAGCTATTTAATGGTTCCAAAAATTTTGATGGACAAGGATAAAATACGAATTAAAAATACATTTGTAAATATTGATTTACCGTTTAAAAATTTAAAATCAGTAGAAATTGCCAACAAAAATGCTCTTAATGTAAGGACTTTTGGAATTGGGGGAGTTTTTGGAAACTTTGGTTATTTCAACGGGGATGATACTTGGTTTGTTACAAATGGTAAAAATAAAGTAAAATTAACCACTACAAATGGAAAGAATTACATGATATCTCCTGAAAACCCAAATGAATTTGTAAACTTAATCAAAAATTTTATATAAAATAACTTATGAAACTCAAAACCACAATTATCGCCATAGCAAGCCCATTTTTAATGAATGCACAACAAACAATGACTCCCGAAATCCTTTGGACGCTGAAAAAAATAAGTGTTCAATCGGTTTCGCCCGACTATAGTTCCGCAATTTATAAAGTAGGAAAAGTAGACTTGAAAACAGAGAAAACCAACAATGAAAGTTTTTTTCTCAATGCGTCTACAGGGCAGTCTACGCCTATGGATTTAGGTAAAAAATCATTGATTCAATGGGACAAAAACGGTTTGTATGCACAGGAAGGAAAAATGATTTATCTGTCTAAAGATGCAGGTAAAACTTGGGGAAAGTTTTATGAAATCGGTGAGGTAGATAACATTGTCATAGCTCCTGATGGCAAAAAAATAGCATTCAGTAAAGCGGTTCAGTTACAAAAAATCAATGGGAAAGATAGGTATTCAGATGTCCCAAAGACTACGGCACAGGTATATACCGACCTCAATCATCGCCATTGGGATACGTGGAGCGATGGGAAATTCAATCATGTTTTTGTGGTCAATACAAATGAATTGGTTGAAAAAGCGGTTGATGTATTGGAAGAAAAAACCTTTGACAGCCCACAAAAACCCTTTGGAGGAAGCGAAGATTTTCTTTGGTCACCGGACTCCAAACATTTACTTTTTGTAATGAAGGCAAAATCCGGCGTTGAATATGTTAAAAGTACCAATACCGATATTTTTGCTTACGAAATCTCATCGGGAACAACCACCAACCTTACCGAAGGAATGATGGGCTACGATGTGAACCCGAAATTCAGTCCTGATGGTAAAAAACTGCTTTGGCAGAGTATGGCGAGAGATGGTTATGAAGCAGATAAAAACGATATTGTAATGATGGACTGGAAAACCAAAGCCAAAACCAATCTTACCAAAAATTGGGACGATAGTGTAACCGGTGATGTGTTTTGGGCTACAGACAACAAAACCATTTATTTCACGGCGGCTTACCGAGGAACCAAGCAATTGTTTTCGCTTCATTCCGGAAATTTGGGGATTCAACAAATTACCAAAGGCAATTTTGATGTGAATGATATTTTCGCTCAGAATAAAAATCAATTATTAGTGACCAGAAACGATGCCAACCATAGCCCTGATCTGTTTTCGGTAAATATCCAAAACGGAGGTATGAAACAGCTAACCGACATTAATAAAGATACTTATGCGAATCTTTCTTTAGGAACTTCTGAACTCAAAATGGTAAAAACTACCGATGGCAAAGAAATGGGCGTTTGGTTCCACTATCCACCTAACTTCGACCCGAATAAAAAATATCCGACGCTTTTGTATTGCCAAGGAGGTCCGCAATCTGCACTCACGCAGTATTTCAGTATCCGTTGGAATTTTGCCTTGATGGCAGCAAACGGATATGTCGTAGTAGCTCCTAACCGCCGAGGAATGCCGGGTTGGGGTACAAAATGGAATGAGCAAATCAGTAAGGATTGGGGCGGACAGGTGATGCAGGATTATTTGGCAGCCACAGATTATGCGAAAACTTTACCTTTTGTAGACGGAAAAAGATTTGGAGCTGTGGGTGCAAGCTACGGAGGGTATTCTGTGCTGATGTTGGCAGGGATTCATGAAAATCGTTTCAAGACATTTATTTCACATAACGGATTATTCGATATGAAATCATGGTACGGAACCACCGAAGAGCTATGGTTTGCCAATTGGGATTTGGGAGGTTCTCCGTGGGAGAATCCAACAGCTAAAGCCTATAACGAATTCAACCCGAGTAACTTTGTCTCAAAATGGAATACACCGATTATGATTATCCAAGGTGGATTGGATTTCCGAGTACCATACGAACAAGGACAGCAGGCTTTTCAAACTGCACGATTGAAAGGATTGAAGTCAAAATTTGTGTATTTCCCGAATGAAAACCATTGGGTTCTTAAGCCACAAAACGGCTTGGTATGGCAAAGAGAATTTTTTGATTGGCTGAAAGAAACTTTGTAATTTCCAAAGTTCAAATTGTAGACTCACAGAATTTATTTCAGGCATTGTGGTAAAAAATGGTGCTTTTCAGGCATTGTGGTAAAAAATGGTGCTTTTTTTTAAATTATCGGTACACTTTATGGCTAAGAAAACCTTGCAGTTGGCTACTTTTTGTAAATTTCAAAAAAGGGATAATGAAACCTCTTTCAATATGAT
>JAGOJI010000054.1 GCA_017995195.1 Cloacibacterium sp. | reverse complement strand
TGTTAGATTTGGAGTACTGCAACTGAACCTCTAATTTACGGCTCTAACTTTAATTTTAAATTAAACCCGATTAATCTCCTGTGTTTAGCTTTTCATAAGCTTTCACAATGATTTCATCTGGCGAAACATTTTCGAACAAAAATTTTTCCTTTTTTAAATGAAATGTTTTGGTTTTAGAAGGCATATCTTCTTCCAAAGTATTCGTGATTTCTTCGATTAGTTCTCCTTTTTGCAGATCATAATAAAGTGCCTGATGACTTCCTGCTCCTACATTATACGTTTCGATATAGGTGAGAATAAATTCTTTGCCCGAATATTTGAATCTACTGAAAAGATTTCCACTGGGTCCTGTTCCGTAAAGGTTGATGTTGAGTTGTCCATCTTCTATGCTTATCTCTTCTGTATCATATATTTTGTAGCCATCTTCTGTGTGTTCACCTTGCAAGACATATTCTGAAGTTTTATCTAAATAATAAGTTTTATCAGCATTCTTTAGTAGAATTAAAACTGTTCTGCCTTCTACTCCCAACGTATCTGTTTTACTTTTTAAAACTATAACAACATCTGGAAGACCATCTTTATTTAAATCTCCTTCTGCTTGATATTGGATTTTATATCCACCAGAGACAAAATCGGATATTTTAGTTCCCATTTTTGGGAACGGAAGATTCTCTTGAGGTTGAGTACTCTTTTCTACAGCTGTCCCTTTTAGTGTGTCATTAGCTGAAATATTTGTTTCAGTATTTGATTTTTCAGATTTTTTACAGGACGAGAAAAGCATCAATAGAATAAAGGGTAAATGATGGTAGCATCTACTTTTCATCATATTTTACTTTTTCTTAATAAAAAAATATACCGGAAGTCCTAATAATATGAGCAAAAGTCCCGGCCAAGTGTATTGAGGTTTATAGATAAACAACAGTACACAAAATGCTGTACCAATGATAAGATAAACCATAGGAGATACAGGATACAGCCATGCTTTGTAAGGTCTTTCTAACTCTGGCTTTTTAATTCTTAAGTAGATAACTCCAAATACGGTAATCATGTAAAATAATACGATAACAAAAGAAATCATGTCCAATAAATCACCGTACTGTCCGCTCAAACAAAGTAAACTTGCCCAAATTCCTTGCATCCAAAGGGATTTTTCGGGAACACCATTCTTATTGTTTTCAATGGCTGATTTTAGAAAAAGACCGTCTTTTGCCATGGTTTGGAAAACTCTGGCTCCTGCGAGCACAATCCCGTTTACACAGCCAAAAGTAGAAATCATTACCAAAATGGCAATGAGATAAGTGCCTATACTTCCAAAAATGTTTTCGGAAGCTACCACAGCTACCCTATCATTAGCAGCAAAGGCAATTCCGTCTCTATCCAAAGCATTGAGGTAGACAAAATTGGTCAAAAGATAGAGAATCATAACTGCTGTAGTCCCCAAAATCATGGCTTTTACAACGTTTTTGGTAGGGTTTTCTATTTCTCCCGATACAAAAGTTACATTTTCCCAAGCAGTACTGGAGAAAACAGATCCTGTCATAGCAGCAGCAATTCCACCCATAATTGCCATTCCCGAGATGGGTTGCCAACCTTCTTGTTTCATATTCTGAAAAGCCTGCCAACCATAGCTCATATTGCTTTCCCAATGAGGAATTTTTATCAATATAAAGCCCAAGACAATAAGTGCTAAAAGAGCAATAATTTTGGACGAGGTAAAGATATTCTGTAATACTGAGCCACTTTTTACTCCTTTGGTATTGATGTAGGTAAGCAAAAGGATAACAAAAATTGCTAAAATTTGCATCCATGTAATTTTCCAAGTGCCATATTCTATAATAGGTGCAGCCTCTCCGAGCGAAGGAATTAAATAAGCCGTAAATTTCCCAAAAGCGACTGCCACAGCGGCAATAGTTCCTGTCTGTATTACGGTAAATAATCCCCAACCGTACAGGAAACCTGCCATTTTTCCAAAAATTTCGGTAATATAAGTGTATTGTCCGCCCGCTTTGGGAAAAATAGATGACAGTTCTCCATAGCTTATAGCGGCTGTTACTGTCATAATTCCGGTAATAATCCATACCGTAATTAGCCAATGACCGGAACCGAGATTACGCATCATATCTGAGGAGACTATAAATATTCCGCTTCCTATCATAGAGCCCATCACAAGCATAACGGCATCTGTAAGTTTAAGTTTTTTCATGTAGTTTTTATTATAGAATTATACTGCAAAATAAGAAAAGTTATTACAAAAACAACTTATTTATTTTATTTCAAATGCTACCGGTGCATCTAATTTTGGAAACTTTTTGTTACAAATAAATTCTTTTTCTGTACAGTCTATTTCTTTCCAACCTTTCTTTTTACCTATATCACCTACTTCGACCACATAAGGCACAAAATTAATCTCATGGGCACCTTCAGCAATTTCTTCTTTGTATTGCACAGCAATGTCTAAAATACACTCGAAATCGGTTTTCAGTCTTACATTGCGGTAAATAATATCAAAATGAGTCTCCCGATTCTCAGGAATTTCGAAATAAGCCTCGAAACCATTCGTGCTTCCGTGAAGCTCTGCTATACTCTTTAGAGCTTTATACAAGGCGATGGTATAATATTTTCGGGTTCCTTCTCTTTTATAATCATTAGGAAAATGTCCTCCTTCAAACAAAATAACAGGTATACCGGCTTTCATAAAATTATCTCCCGAAGAAGTAGGGTAAAACTCATCGGAATATCTTCCGATTTGGTTTGGGATTTCCTTTTGCAGATCATGGTAAATTGCAGCAATTACTGCCATACTTTTCTTTCTGATAGGTGTTATTGTTCTGGCAACATCTTCGGAAGGGGCTAAAAACGAAAGCGTTGCCGGGTGTTGGGCATCGGTAGTAAAAATAGTTCTCTGCTCATGTAGGTTAAGTGCATAGTGGTATTTTTGGGCAAATGCTATTTTTTTCAGTAATCTCATTTCTCCACTTGATTCTTTTATAAAATCACGATTGATGTCTATTTCTAAAGCATTTCTTCGTGTCCATGCTTTGGAACCATCTGGATTGAGCATAAAAATAAAATCTAAACTAATTTCACTCCATAATTTTTCTTTCTCTTCCGGACTATTTTCCAACGATGCCAATAAATCGAGCATAGCATGGGTAGCATTGCTCTCGTTACCGTGCATCTGAGACCAAGCAAGCACCTTGGTGCTTCCTTTCCCCATAGAAAACATATAAATAGGCATTCCTAAAGTAGAGGAACCCACTTGTTGAATATAATCGCTGTAATTCTCTTGTAGATAAAAAAATAATTTTTCGGGAGAAATATAACGATTAGGGAAGTTTACATTTCTAACATATTCAAATGGGATATTCATAGTACCTCTTTTTAACAGATTCAAATTTAAAACAAATTTCAATAACTTTATTAATTACATTTGTAAACCAATTAAACACCTAACATTGCCAAAGTGTCTGTTGATAGAATTGTGGATTACATTTAAAATAATTAAAATATTTAAATATCATATAATCAGATATTTATTGTATTTTATATCAAGTTTATTTTTAAATATACTTTAAGTTTATAAAACATCTGTAAACCTCATTTGTAGAATAAATAATTAAACATCTTTCTGCGTTAGATTGGTAAACAGATACTACTATTTACATTTGTAATTTATACTATTTTCATTAATGAAAAACTTTCTGTAGTTTTGCCCACACAATTATAACTATGTCAAACGAAATCATATTTCTATTCGGTTTTATTTTATTTATCTGTATAATACTGGCTTTGGATTTGGGACTTTTCAGTAAAAAATCGGAAGTTATCTCTCTTAAACATGCTGCCATTATGAGCCTTGTAATGATGGGGCTCGCACTCGCTTTTTATGTAGTTTTGTTATATTTTGGGCATTTATTGCACGGTATAGAAAGTACAGAGCAATTGCAGGCACTTATCGAAAAAAACCAGCACCCTATTACTATTACCAATGATTTGGAGAAAAGTATAGCCATTTATAATAAAAACTTAGGATTGGAGTATCTTACCGGACTTATTGTTGAAAAAGCATTGTCTGTAGATAATATATTTGTAATTGTATTGGTATTTACGGCATTTGGGGTAGAACAAAAAAATTACCACGGAGTCTTGTTTTGGGGTATTTTAGGAGCCATTATCATGAGATTTATTTTCATTTTTGTGGGAGCTGCTCTTATTGCAAAATTTGGTTGGATTCTGTATGTTTTTGGAGCATTCCTAATCTTTACGGGACTCAAGATGTTTTTCCAAAAAGATAAAGAAGAAAAAATAGATACCGAAAACCACCCGGTTGTAAAGTTTTTGAATCGTTTCTTCAAAGTACACAATCAATTTGTTGGAGATAAGTTCTTTGTAACCATCAATGGAGTGAGGAAAATAACCCCGCTATTCATCGTTCTCATTATCATAGAGTTTACCGATTTAATTTTTGCAGTAGATTCTATTCCGGCTATATTTTCCGTAACCAAAGACCCTTATATTGTATTTTTCTCTAATATATTTGCTATTTTGGGACTAAGATCCATGTTCTTTTTATTAGCCGGAATTATAGATAAATTTAGATACCTTAAACTGGGATTGGCTACTTTATTGGTATATATAGGCGTAAAAATGTTGGCTCATTCTTACCTTAAAGAAATAGGTTTTAGCACCACACATTCTCTCTATATTATCGTAGGAATTTTAGCGATTAGTATTATTGCCTCATTGCTTATTCCTGTAAAAGAGGAGAATAATTCATCTGATTTTTCCTAATATTTACTTTTGTAAAAGTTATTAAACTCCTTTATTAATAGATATTATCCCCTATTAATTACATTTGTAAACCAGCGTCTTATTCTTTTTGTTTACACTTGTATTTACTTTTGTAAAATATATTTTTTACATTTGTAATATGGATTTAAACGAAAGAATTGTAAAAGTAATAGAATATTCTACGCTATCGGCCTCCGAATTTGCAGATGAAGTAGAGGTTCAACGTTCTAATATTTCACATATTACTTCCGGAAGGAATAAACCCTCATTAGACTTTATAGTGAAAATAAAGGATCGGTTTCCTGAAATTAGTTGGGATTGGCTCATCAAAGGAGATGGAGAAATGTTGTCTCAGAAAAATTCCGAAGAAGCAACTACTCTACCCTCTTCCTCAACACCAAATGAAAAGGAAAGTACTTCTCTTCCGGATTTATTTACTTTAATTAATGAAGAGACAATACCTGAAAAAATAGTAACATCTGAAAATTCGCGAGAATCCGATATTTCTGATCAAAGTACAGAATCGAAGAAAATAAACGATTCTCAGCGATTAGAGCAACAGGAAATTCCAAAAAATATTGAAATAACTGATAATCAACAGAATAAAGTAAAAAGGATTGTCTTCTTTTTTGAAAATGGAACATTCGAAATTTTTGAACCATAAAAAACGGTTCTAAAATATATTATCATTAAAAATTTCGGAAACCAATAAAAAAAGAGAATATCCTCTGGAACTTATGTTTTAAAATTCGGAAAAAAACGGAATTCCATTAAGGTTTAATGTGGAAGAGAACAAAATATACTATCTTAAATGTTATATGAAAATTGGTGGATTATAGAACAAATCAGCCATTGATGAGATCAAAAATTCTTCTAAATATGAATCTCTTTAAGATAAAATCTAAAAAACTTTCTTTATCCTACTTTTTACTAAAATAAAAAGTAGATTGAAACTCAATCTACTTCTCATTTTTACCTTTTTGATAATAGGGATTTTAAAGTTTTTACCACAATAGTGCTTATATCACTTTACTATAAGATAAATATTTAAAAGTTAATATCTCTTTACCAAGCCTTTTACCAACTGAATAACATTTGGCATAGCAGTATTTGCAGCCTGTAAGACTTCTTCATGAGAAACTGCGAATGCGATTTCCGGACCTCCTAAGTCGGTAATAATCGACAAACAAAAACAATTCATGCCCATATGTTTGGCAACAATGACCTCAGGAACGGTGCTCATGCCTACTGCATCTCCACCAATAGCTCTTACTAAGCCATATTCCGAAGGTGTTTCAAAAGTTGGACCTTGCAGACCTACATAAACTCCTTTTTGAATTTTAATATTTTTTTCTCGTGCTATATCTTCAACCAAGGCAATCATTTCTTTGTTGTATGGTTCAGACATATCAACAAATCTTGGTCCCAATTCATCTATATTTTTTCCTCGTAAGGGGTGTTCCGGCATCATATTGATATGATCTTTTACAATCATAACATCGCCTACTTTAAAATTAGGGTTTACTCCGCCCGAAGCATTGGACAAAATCAAATTCTTGATTCCCAATATATGGAAAACCCGAAACGGAAAAGTAACAGTCTCCATAGAATGCCCTTCGTAATAGTGAAATCTTCCACTCATAAGCAAAACTTTCTTGCCTTCCAAAATTCCATAAATCAATTTTCCGCCATGTCCTACTACGGTTGTTTGTGGAAAATTAGGAATATCTGTATATTCAAAAGTGTGAATGGGCTCTATTTCGTATTGTAATTTTCCTAATCCTGAGCCTAAAACAATAGCAAAGTCAGGTGTGTCTTGAATCAGATTTTTGATAAAAGATGCAGTTTCTTTAATTTTTTCTAACATAATTCAGTATAATTTGGTTAAAGGCTTCTTTGTTTTCAATTTCAACATTAATAGGCCAATAGAATAATTTTTCTTTAAAATAATCGAATGAATGGAGTCTTACAAAGTCCTTTTCGGTAGTCAAAATTAATTTGTAATCTCCTAATTTTTTATACTCTTCGGCTATTTTCTTCACATCTTCAGTGGTAAACGAATAGTGATCTTTGAATTTCAAATGCTTTACTCTTTGAGTATATTTAGCCAACTCTTTCGTCATCTGAGTAGGATTAGCAATACCTGTAATCAATAAAATTTCGTAATAATCGAGATTTTTTACAGGAAGTAACTTGTCTTTTGAAAATATATGCTCGTCGTAGTCTATAGAAGAGAAAAAAACTTTTTGGTAGTTTCTTGGTTTTATTCGCGAGAGGTAGTACTGTTTTTTTTCCTCAGTGAGCACTTCCGGACATTTGGTTACCATAATAATGTCGGCTCTTTTGGCACCTCTTCTCGACTCCCTTAAATCTCCTGCAGGAAGAAGAAAATCTTTGAAATAAGGGTCATTGAAATCGGTAAGCACCATATTGAAACCGGGCTTTATAGCACGATGCTGATAGCTGTCGTCCAAAATTAAAGTTCCCAAATCCATATCGGCAATCAGTTTTTTAGCACCCGAAACTCTGTCTTCCGAAACACCAATTACAAAACGATTTTTGAACCTCTGGAAGAGTTGCATTGCCTCGTCTCCCACGGTTTTGTAGTTACTGTCGTAGTTAACTACATGGTATCCTTTTGTTTTTCTGCCATATCCTCTGGAAAGTACTCCTGTTCTATGGTAAGAGGATATAAACTCTGCTAAATACATGACCATAGGAGATTTTCCCGAGCCACCTACCGATAAGTTTCCTACACCTATAATAGGAGTTTTGAATTTTGTTGATTTTAAAATTCCCCAATCATACATTCGGTTTCTAATTGCTGTAGCCAAATGATAACCTAAGGAAAAAGGATAGAGGTACCATCTTTTCATAGGCTACAAAATTAAGGATTTATTTTTTTAACGAAATCCGATTTTGATTGATTTTTTTTACGAAAATTGAGTTCTTTCAACAGATTAAAAATATTTTTAGGATTTTTTAGTCTTGCACTTTATTTTCTTCAATCGCCTGTAACATAACAAAAAAGTCCCCAAAATTGGGGACTTTGAAATATAAAAGCAACTTGGAAATTATTTTCTCGTCATAGTCATTACAGCATTTCCCATGGCAGGAATTACTGAAACTATTTTGTCGGCTTTTTTGGTGGTTGGGTTAATCCAAAGTGTCTGTTTTTCAGCGGCATTATCATTGTTTACTACTTCTACTTTTTGGTATTTAGCCCCGTTCATTTCTTCTTCTCCAATTACCGTTAAGGTATTAGATTTAGCTTTCATAGACATAACGTCTGCCGTTTGGAAAGAGAAACTATATCCTTTGGATAGTGGTAATCCTGCAATAATGGCATCATATCCCGGACCGTCTACCATATAGGCTCCTTTAAAAGGAATTTCCATCTTTTTTCCCATCATTTCTATATTCACTTTATCTTTAGAGTAAGACATTGGGATAGTTTGTCCCATTTGGTTTAGGGTTCTGCTAATTGCAGTAAAGTCATTCGCAAACTCTACCTCGTCAATCATTTCTCCCATTGGGCTTTTTGCAACGTCTTTTACAGACCAGTTATTTCCTTTTTTAGTGGTTGTTCTGGTCATAGTCATTGGGATTTTTTGTCCTTGTACTTCAATAGCCAATTCAAAGTTTTCTACACCTTCTTTAAGACTGTTGTTGATTTTAGGCAGAGAAGTTTCTAATTTAGCTTCTTTTTTAGGTTCATATTTTACTTTAGAAACATCTACTCTCAATTCGTCTAACTTTTTAGCTACATCTGCCGACATTTCTTTCTGGTATCTTCCACCAATAGTTTCTGCTAAAAATTTCTCTGTTTCGGCGTACATTGCCATTTTGTTGAGTGGTTTTGCAAAACCATGTCCTTCGTCTTTTGCCAAAAGATAATTTACCTTAGCTCCTTTATCTCTTAGTGCAATTACAATTTGGTCGGCTTCTGCTTGTTTTACTCTTGGGTCGTTTGCTCCTTGGATAATTAACAAAGGTTTCACAATTTTATCGGCACTAAAGAGTGGGCTTGCCTCTTTGATTCTCTTTTTGCCCGCTTCGGTATTAGGATCTCCTACCATACCATATAACATGGCTTTACCGGCTTCCCAGTAAGCAGGAATACTATCTAATAATGTAAAAATATTGGAAGGTCCTACGATGTCTACACCGGCAGCGTATAAATCCGGAGTAAAGGCTAATCCTGCCAAGGTTGCATATCCTCCGTAGCTTCCTCCCATAATGGCAACTCTTTTAGGGTCGGCTATTCCTTCTTTCACCAAGTGTTTCACACCCCAAGTGATGTCGTCTTGCATGAGTTTTCCCCATTGCATATCTCCTGCATTCAAGAAATTTTTACCATAGCCTCCACTCGCTCTGAAGTTAGGTTGAAGAACAGCATATCCTCTATTAGCAAGGAATTGAGCCTCCGAATCGTATCCCCAAGTATCTCTTGGTCCTTTTGGTCCACCATGAATAAGCATAACTACAGGTAAATTTTTACCACTTGTACCTACAGGAATGGTTAAGAATGCCGGAATAGTCATACCATCACTACTTTTATAATAGATAGCCTTCATAGGAGATAAGTATTGTTCTACCTTTTTTAGGGCTGGTCTTGGTGTGTATTGGTGAATGAGTTCTTTGTTATCGGTATTGAAGAAATAGGCTTCTGTAGCATATTTATCTCCCCATACAGCTACCAAGAATTTTTTCTCGTCCAGCGTAGAACTTTGGAATTCTACTTCTCTTCCCGGGAATTTGCTTTTCAAATAGTTATAATTGGCTTCCCATTTTTTATCTTTCCAATAGATTCTCGTTTTCTCATCGGTATAAGAGGTAGAGATTAGTTTTCTGGTGATGTCGCTCACATTAAGACCACCAAAATCTACTTTATTCAGAGGATCGCTTTCTACTTTGGTGAGTTGTTTTGTTTTAGGATCTAGTAAAAATAAAGTAGAAAGGTTCAAATCACCTTTGTTGGTTACCAAATAAGCTTTGGAATTATCCTCGTTCCAAGTATAGATATAGGCTTGCTCGGTAACTGAGGTAGAATAGATGGGTTCCAATTTATTTCCTTCATCTATTCGGTACATGGTAGTTGTACCTTTTTCGTCTGTCTTATAAAGAACACGAAGTTTTTCGTCCCAGTCGAAATCGAACCCTGTTACTCTATCTTTATTTTCGTATACTTTAGTAAGTTTTCCGGTAGATACTTTGAGTTGGTACAGGTCGTGCCAAGCTTTATCTCTATCATTAAGACCTATATAAAGCAAATCAGGATCTTTTTTGCTTACCATATTAATTTGTGCCCTTATGTCTTTCATTGGCGTAAGGTTTCGGGATTCAGGAACTTTTCCTGTTTCGGTTTTTGCCATTGGGTCTACGGCGAAGATATTGATGTTTTCGTCTCCATCTTTATCTTTTACATACAAAATATATTTTCCGTCTCTTGTCCAAAAATAGCCGTACAAAGGTCTTGGGCTATCTGTTAAAGGTCTTGCTTGAGCAAAAGATTCATCGAATTTTTTCACCCAAATGTTCATGATTCCTTTGTATTCTTTCATAAAAGAAATCCATTTTCCATCGGGACTCAGTTGCCCTCCCGAAATCTCAGGATTCCCAAAGAACAAGTCTCGCTCCAAAATAGGAGTTTTCTGTGCATTGATTGTCATAGTCAGTAATAACATCAAAAAGGTTAAAAGTACTTTTTTCATTAAAAAAAAATTAAATAGGTTTAATAACATATTAGTCTCACCATAAAGTAAAATGTTACATTTTGATTTCAGTACATAACAAAATTTTAAATCATTGAGTTTTTAACACAAAGGTCACTATACTATCTTTATCTTTGAAAAATTCTACAATGGTATTCTTCATGATCCACTTTGTGTCCTCGTGTTTAAGTATATTTTCGTGCTATAATTTTTCGGCATATACTAAAAATTTTTGATGATAAAGTTTTCTATAAATTACACCACCAATTCACAAATTACGCCTAACACCTTTGCCCATAATTACATCTTCTTTTCCAAAAAATACAAATTTTTGCGTAAATTTGCATGTATACACTATATTCGTAATGGAAGAAGAAAAAAAATCACTCAATTTTATTGAGCAAATTATAGAAAATGATATCGAAAACGGATTGCCAAAAAATAAGCTTCGTTTCCGTTTTCCGCCAGAACCCAATGGCTACTTGCACGTAGGACACACCAAAGCTATCTGTATTAATTTCGGATTAGGCGAAAAATACAATGCTCCCGTAAACCTGCGTTTCGATGATACCAATCCCGAAAAAGAAGAACAGGAATTTGTAGATGCCATCAAAAAAGATATCGAATGGCTTGGCTTTACTTACGAAAAAGAATGCTATGCTTCCGATTATTTTCAACAGCTCTACGATTGGGCCGTGAAAATGATTAAGGAAGGAAAGGCCTATGTAGACGAACAATCTTCCGAAGAAATTACTGCTCAGCGTAAAAATCCTACAGAAGATGGTGTGGAAAGCCCATACAGAAACCGACCAATAGAGGAATCTCTCGATTTATTTGAGAGAATGAAAAATGGAGAATTTGAAGAAGGCAGCATGTCGCTTCGTGCAAAAATAGATATGACTTCGCCTAATATGAACATGCGAGACCCTGTGATGTATCGAATTTTAAAAAGACCTCATCACAGAACCGGAGATACTTGGAAAATTTATCCTATGTACGACTGGGCTCACGGTGAGAGCGACTATTTGGAACAAATATCTCACTCCCTGTGTTCTTTGGAATTCGAAAACCATAGACCGCTGTACGAATGGTACCTATCCAACGTATACGACCCTCAAAAAATACAGCCCAAACAAAGGGAATTTGCCAGAATGAACGTAAGTTATATGGTAACTTCTAAAAGAAAACTCCAAAGGTTGGTAAACGAAGGTATTGTTACCGGTTGGGATGACCCACGTATGCCTACTATTTCCGGAATGAGAAGATTGGGCTATACCCCTACTTCCATCAAAAATTTTATCGAAAAAGTAGGAGTTGCCAAAAGAGAAAACCTTATCGACATCAAACTGCTTGAGTTTTGCGTACGAGAAGACCTCAACAAAATTGCTACCCGAGTAATGGCAGTTGTAAATCCTATAAAACTGGTTATAGAAAATTATCCGGAAGCTCAGGAAGAATGGTTGGAAACCGAAAACAACCCTGAAGACGAAAATGCAGGAACTCGAAAAGTACCGTTCAGTAGAGAACTTTATATCGAAAAAGAGGACTTTATGGAAGAAGCTCCAAAGAAGTTCTTTAGGCTTACACTCGGCGGCGAAGTTCGTTTAAAATCGGCGTACATCATAAAAGCGGAACGTGTAGAAAAAGATGAAAATGGAGAAATTACCACCATATACGCCACTTACGATAAAGATTCCAAATCCGGAAGTGGTACAGAAGCCAGCATGAGAAAGGTAAAAGGAACCCTACACTGGGTTTCTGCTCAGCATGCACTACCTATTGAGGTAAGGGTTTTCGATAGACTTTTTACCCACGAACAACCCGATGCCGAGAAAGAAACCGATTTCATGGAGTTTGTAAACCCGAATTCTTTATCCGTAGTACACGGTTTTGCTGAACCTTCCTTAAAAGAAGCTCAAGTAGGCAACCACTATCAGTTCCAAAGAATTGGATACTACACCTTGGATAGAGACACCTCTGCTGAAAAATTGGTTTTCAATCGAACCGTAACACTAAAAGACAGTTTCAAAATAGATTAAACAAAAGCCCCGATTTTTCACGGGGCTTATTTGTGAATCGCCTGAATCTATAAAAAACATGAAAATAGTTTCTCTTGTTCCTTCTATTACCAAAACTCTTTTCGATTTAGGGGTTGATGAAAATAAAATCGTTGGGCGAACCAAATTCTGCATTCACCCGAAAGAAAAAGTAAAAAACATAGCTATAGTTGGCGGCACCAAAAACCTGAATATAGAAAAGATAAAAAAACTCAACCCGGATTTGATTTTATCTAATAAAGAGGAAAATGAAAAATCTCAAATAGAGGAATTAATGAAACACTTCAAGGTCTATGTTTCGGAAGTTTCTACTTTAGAAGAAAATGATATTTTTCTACAAAATATAGGCAAATTGCTCTCCAAAGAAAAAGAAGCGGAAGAAATTAGCCTTAAGATTGGATCTATCTTTCAATCTATTCCTCCAATTCCTGTTAAGAAAAAAGCAGCTTATCTTATCTGGAGAAACCCTTATATGTCGGTAGGCAACGACACTTTTATTCATCATATTTTAGAAAAAACAGGCTTCGAAAACATCTTCAAATCCCAAACCCGTTATCCTACTATAAGCATAGAAAATTTAGAGGAAGCAGAATATATTTTGTTATCCTCCGAGCCCTATCCTTTTAAAGAAAAACATTTTGAAGAACTCTACAAAGTACTTCCTAATGCCCAAATAAAAATAGTAGATGGAGAAGCCTTTTCGTGGTTCGGCTCTCACCTTATGCACTGTAAAAACTATTTTGACAAACTGATTACACTTTTATAATACCGTAAAAAAACAGGAAAAACACCCTTTTCTTAATCATTATTTAGAAGTACCTTCGTAAAAGAAGAATACTTCTATTTTTTAATTTCTCTATTTATGTAGATCCTTAGTGGTTTGCCACTAAGGATTTTTCGTTTTCCAAAGTTCATCTCCCCGAATTGAAAGTGAAGAATCAAAGTTATTAACAAACAAACTCCCTGTTCCCAAACCCTGCGGCATGGGATTTTCTTTGGAAAAAGTATATTGAGCAATGGCACTAAGCCCTATATTACTCTCTAAAGCCGAAGTAATCCACCACCCGATATTGTATTTATCGGCAAGGGAAATCCACTCATCACTTCCGCTAAAACCTCCTACCAAAGAAGGTTTTAAGATAATATACTGAGGTTGTATTTCTGCTAACAGTTTCTTTTTTTGTTCTACATCTACAACACCAATCAACTCTTCATCTAAAGCAATAGGTGTAGGCGTTTGGGCACAAAGTTGGAACATTTTTTCTCGATTTCCCGCTTTAATAGGCTGCTCGATAGAATGAATATCCAGTTCTGCCAACTCATGCAATACCTTATGAGCTTCCTTGAAATCGAAAGCTCCATTGGCATCTACCCGAAGTTCTAATATATCTTTGCTAAATTGCCGGCGGAGTTCTTGTAAAACAGCTCTTTCGCCTTGCCAATCCACGCCTATCTTCAGTTTGAGACAAGCAAAACCTTGTTTTAGTTTTTCTTCGATTTGTTCCTTCATAAAGTCTACACTTCCCATCCAAATCAGTCCATTGATTTTTATTCCTTTTTTACCTTGGGTAAAATCGTTTGGGAAATAAATATCTGTACCGTATTTCAAATTCAACATCGCCTGTTCGTAGCCTATCCAAATAGAAGGAAAATGCCGAAGTCGAGCCTTTATGGTTTCAAAATCTTGCTGAATATTTTCAC
>JAGOJI010000133.1 GCA_017995195.1 Cloacibacterium sp. | reverse complement strand
CCCAAATCTTTGTAAATGTCTATCATGTACTGAAACATAGAGCTTCCGTTGGCTTTGCAAACGGCTGCAATTTCGCAAGCAAGTAAGATACTTCCGCAAGAATCTTTGTCTCGCACAAAATCTCCCGTCATAAATCCGAAACTTTCTTCGCCTCCGCACACAAATTTTTCTTTGCCTTCGAAATCGCGAATCATTTTCCCGATCCATTTAAAACCGGTTAAACCAACTTTGCAGTCTACTCCAAATTTTTCGGCAACATCAAAAAACACGTCTGAAGTTACAATTGTAGAACCTATAAATTCTTTTCCGGTAATTTTTCCTGCTTTTTTCCATTGATCGAGAATATAATAGGTAAGAATCGTATTACACTGATTTCCATTGAGCAATTGCATTTCTCCGTCCAAATTTCGCACGGCAATTCCCAAACGGTCGCCATCAGGATCAGTCCCAATGACAATATCTGCATTCACGATTTTTGCCAAATCCATCGCCATTTCCAACGCTGCCGGTTCTTCGGGATTGGGAGAAGCAACAGTTGGGAAATTTCCACTCGGAATCATTTGCTCCTTTACCAAATCTATTTTTGTAAAACCTGCTTTTTTCAAGGCTTTTGGAACTGTGGTATAGGTAGTGCCGTGAATTGATGTAAAAACAATGTTCAAATTATCGCGACCAATATTTTGATACAAGGAGTTTTCCATACACGCATCTATATAAACATGGTCTTGTTCTTCGCCAATCCATTCAATTAAATCATCGTTTCCATTGAATTTGATGTCCTCAAATTTCACGGAATACACTTCTTTTATAATCGCATCGTCATGCGGTGGAACAATCTGTGCACCATCGTTCCAATAGACTTTGTAGCCATTGTACTCCGGAGGATTGTGCGAAGCGGTGAGTACAATTCCGGCATTACATTTTTTATCACGAACCGTGAAGGAAAGCTCCGGAGTTGGGCGATGCTCTTTGAAAAGTAAAACTTTAATTCCGTTTGCAGTAAGCACATCGGCACACATTTTTCCAAATTCTCGGGAATTATTTCGCACATCGTACGCAATGGCAACCTTTATATTTTCTCCCAAAAATTGTTGATGAAGATAATTCGCCAAACCTTGCGTAGCCTGTCCGAGGGTATATTTATTGAGACGATTGGTTCCAACCCCCATTATTCCACGCATTCCACCGGTTCCAAATTCTAATTCTCGGTAAAAACTGTCTTCCAATTCATCGGAATTTGTATCTATCCAATGTTGAATTGTTTTTTTAGTTTCTTCATCAAAAGTGTCTGTAAGCCAAAGTTTTGCTTTGTCGATTGTTGTCATAATTTTCAGTTTGAATATGGAAAATAAAAGATGAAAGTTTTTTAGCTACTTTCAAAATCCATTTCCAAAAATATATTAAACTTTTTGTCTTTTTAAATTTATAATAAAATTATTTGGTAGTCTATTTCCTTACTCCAATTTCTTATTTTCTATTTTTGCTCGGTCTTTTTGGGTAATTTTTTTCGATGGTTCTCCGTAATATACAAGCTGCGAAGTATTACCAATCTCTCCGTTTAGTGTTTCTTCTACGGAAACTTCTGTGAAATTTCCATTTTTAGAGGAAATTTGTAAATTATTGATATACCAATACGGTGCAATAATGCTCGCTGTATCCTGAATACTTATTTTGGCATCTAAAGTTTTACCCAACAGATTCAGTCGAGTTTTTTGGGACATTTTAATATCGGCTTTGTTGGACAATACAGAGCCTATGAATTTGGAATTATCTTTCATATCCAAAGTAAAATGGTCTACCATGAGCTGACTGGAAATGTTCATTTCCGCAGAGTCTGATATTTTTATATGAGAAATATTCTTTTTTCCGTAGAGGGTGATGTTATAAAAATCAACCCCTTCGGTTTCTCTTTTTTCTTTTATAACCAATGTTTTTCCTTTCACTTCGATACTAAGGTTTTCGAAAATATTGGGATAAGTCTCTACGCTTACCGAATTTTTCGGATTCTGGACATAAAAAACTTTAAATTTTCCTTTCAAATCTAAGTTTTCAAATTCTTGAACCTGAACATCTTTTGTTGTAATCTCTCCACTGGGAGAAACTTTGGTGCACGAAGAAATAACCAATAAAAAAGTGAATGAATAAAGAAAGTTTCTCATCTGTTTTTAATTTTTGATGTTGGTTTATGAATTTGGCGTTGTGTCGGTTACATTGTACATACCTCACGCTTTACAACTTACGACCTCACATAGTTGCTTCAAATCACTTCTTCAATACTATAATTTTTATGCTCCCGATTTGTTCGGATAATCATTTCACCTAAAAACCCTGCAATAAACAGAAGTGTCCCCAGGATCATCATGGTAAGGGCAATAAAAAACCAAGGATTATCTGCAATAAGATGACCATAGATGCCATGATACACATCAATTAGTTTAGAAATTCCCAGCCAAAGGGCAGAGAAAAAACCGAAAATAAACATCAAAGTTCCTACCGCTCCGAAAAAGTGCATGGGTCGACCACCAAAGCGGCTCACAAACCAAAGCGTTATCAAATCCAAAAAGCCACGCACAAATCGCTCTGTACCAAATTTTGAAGTTCCGTAAGGGCGGGCTTGGTGTTGTACCTCTTTTTCGGTAATTTTTCTAAATCCTGCATTGGCGGCTAATACAGGTATATAGCGGTGCATATCTCCATACACATCTACTGTTTTCACAACTTGTTTTCGGTAGGCTTTCAAACCGCAATTGAAATCGTGCAGATAAACTCCGGAAACCTTACGTGCAGCCGCATTGAAAAGTTTAGAGGGTAAGTTTTTTGTCATCACATTATCAAAACGCTTCTTTTTCCAACCGGAGACAATATCGAGATTTTCGGATTTCAATTTGTGATAAAGTTCGGGAATTTCCTCCGGAAAGTCTTGTAAATCGGCATCCATTGTAATAACTACATCACCCTGAACCTTCTCGAACGCGGCATGGAGTGCTTGAGATTTCCCATAGTTTTTAGAAAACTTGATGCCGTGAACGTGTGTATTTTCTTTAGACAAATTTTCTATAATCTGCCAAGATTTATCGGTACTTCCGTCATCTACAAACCAAACTTCGTAGGAAAATTGGCTATCGGTACACACTTTATGTATTCTTGAATAGAGTTCGGGAAGAGATTCTTCTTCGTTCAACAACGGAATTATGATGGATAAATTAAGTGGATTCAAAATTTAATGCTGTATTTTTTTTGATGATGTTTTTCACTATTTGGCTATACAACGTATAGTTTTTTACAAAAATACGTATTTTTAAAAACTATCGGCATAGTTATAGTTAACTAAATTTTAACGCGTTGTGGGTCTTGCGAATTAAACCTCACTTCTACTTCTGAAAAAACTACCAAAGAAAACGGATAGAATAATAAAAAATGTACAATATCCGGCAAAAACATATGCGAAATAATTTGCGGCAAACATATCTTCTTTTTTCTCTTGTTTTTTTTGAATTCTGAGTTTTCCTTCGGCATATTTTTGCTCCAAATCTTGCATATCAGTCGAATTGGGCTTTACAATTTTTTTTGCTTTAAGATATTCTTCTTCAAGAGATTGCTTGTAACTCTCTATATATTGATGGTTCAGTAAATCTTTGGTTGTGGTATTCATATAATTAATGTACATGAATATGGATAGAATTGACAAAAAACCTCCTACAAACATGGGTAAAAAAGCTCTTCCAAAAGCCTCCTTAAAACTGAGCTTTTCCTTTGTTTTTTTATAACTGAAAACTGAATAAAAAGCTCCTGTAGCAAATATAAACGGTAACAAAAAAGAGCTAAGCAAAATACTGTTTCTATAATAATCCTCGTTTCTGAAAAAAACATGGGTAATAAAAAAAGCAATCATAATTACTACATACATCTGGAAACCAATAGCGTAAACATTTTTTGTCATTATTAAATCTTATATTTTTATTCTTTTTTCCCATTTCTCTTTTGCTGAAGCGATGTAGGGTATTATTTTTTTCTATTTTTTTTATAAAATAAGGCGTTTGGGTTTTGAATTTTGAATTAATACCTTATCTTTGCACCGGCAAGTCCTACACAACCAGCTCCTGTGAATCCTCCAGGGTGGGAACGCAGCAAAGGTAAACGGTTGTAGCGGTGTGATGTAGAT
>JAGOJI010000132.1 GCA_017995195.1 Cloacibacterium sp. | reverse complement strand
ATTAATCTTTTAGATGCAAGAAATAACTAAAAGTTAAACCCCGCTTTTTAATTTTTTTAGTAACCGAAATTTATTTTATTTGTTTCGAGTTGAGCCAATCTTGGCATTCTTTTGCGTTTTGGGCATGTTCTACATCGCTTGCTGTAAATTTGTGGTAACCAAAGCGTTTTGGGTCAGCACACATATAAATATATCCGTGGTTATCGGCATTCAAAACGGCATCTACCGAACTTTTGTCTACAATACAAATAGGTCCCGGAGGAATTCCCTCGTTGGCATATGTATTGTAAGGCGAAGGTGTTTTTAAGTCTTTGTAATATACCCTGTTGATGATTTTTGAAAAATTATTGGACTTATTGATAGCATAGATAACCGTAGGATCAGATTGTAACTTCATGCCTTTTCTATAACGGTTGAGGTATAAACCTGCAATGGTTTTTTGCTCGTCTGTTTTTCCTCCACTTTCCTTGAAAACAATAGATGCCAAGGCGTAAACCTGCTCTCTGGAAAGTCCTAATTTTTGTTCCTTAGATTTTCTTTCGGCACTCCAAAAATCATTATAATCTTTTTCAAATTTTTTGAAAAAGTCTTTCGGCTCTACCGTCCAAAAAAAGTTATACGTATCACTAAAAAAATATTTTTTGAGGTCTTCGGCACTTTTGTAACCTTTTTCTATAGCAATTTTGTTGAGGTCGGTAGCAAACCTCATGGAATCCAATTCTGTTTTCCTGGTTACTCTGCCAATCATCTGGTATACATCACCAAAATCACCTATTCTAAAAGTGTTTTCGGTTTGGTTGCCTGCTTTTATCATATTCACCAACTGGGTATTGTTGCTTCCCGATTGTATATGGTAACGCCCTGCTTTGATGTTTTTATCCAAATTTTTGCTCAAAGCTACTTCCTTAAAACTTTCTACACTGGAGAGGTAAGGTTTTATACTATCCAAAACCTGTTCGAATTTGGCATTTCTTGGGACAAGTATATATCCTTCCTTAGATACGTTGTTTCCCTTGTGTTTTTTGTAGTACGGGTATCCCAAAACACCACCTAAAAGCACTAAAATTCCTATTGCAATGATGATTATTTTTTTCATCTGATTTTTATTTATTGTTTTTAAAACCTTAAAGATTTAATAAAATATTCAATTCGCCTTTCTCAATTTTATTTTAGAAAATTTCCCGAGAAAACCTGTTTTACCGGTCCTTCTAACCAAATATCTGTAAATCCTACAGCAGATGGTTGGGCATAAACTTTTAAGTTCCCTCCTAAGGTTTTTACAAAAACCTCAGACGTTTTATGATTTTTCATAAAAGTAAGTGCACTTGCGGTAACGCCTGTTCCACAACTATAGGTTTCATCTTCTACACCTCTTTCGTAGGTTCTCACGAAAATTTTGTTTTCAGCAATTGGGGAGACAAAATTCACATTAATCCCTTTATCTGCATATGTCTCCGAATTTCTTATTTTGTTACCGTTTCCATACACATCATATTCTTCCACATGATCTACATACTGCACATAGTGTGGTGATCCTGTGTTGAGCTCAAAATCTTTACCCAAACACCGAATATTTTCTACATCAATCATCTTTAGTTTTACCATATCATGATTAATCTCTGCTTTGTGAAGTCCATCAACGGCGTTGAACCAAGTTTTGTCTTTAAAAATCCCTAAAAAATGAGCAAAAGCAACTAAGCATCTGCCACCGTTGCCGCACATAGTGCCTTCGTTTCCATCGGAATTATAATACACCATTTTGAAATCGGTTTTTGGGTGATGATTTTCTGTTTCATCATTTTCCAGCAAAATAAGTCCATCGCCTCCGATTCCGAAGCGTCTGTCGCACATTTTTTCAATTAACTTTACATCGGCTTTCGGAAATGAAAGGTCTCGGTTGTCTATCATTACGAAATCATTACCTGTTCCCTGATATTTATAAAATTGCATTTTGAATTAAATATTTTTTGAATTAAAAAAAACGAAGTAGAAATTATGGTAAATTTTCCCCAAAATTTTTTTTGGAAAGCTCCTTTCTTACACGGCTCAAACTTTCGGGGGTAATTCCTAAAAATGAGGCAATCATCCACTGAGGAGCACGCCGAAATACATTGGGGTACATCTTCATGAAATCCAAATAACGTTCCTCTGCTGTTGCTCCGAGCAGTAAATTTACCCGCCGTTGTAAATGGCGAATATGGTTATGCAGCAGTAAATTGTTATTTATAGAAATTTCAGGATGAATTTTAGTTAAATTAATGAAAAAATCCTGTTTAAGAAGTACAATCTCACTGTCTTCTATAGCATCAATAAAATAGGAAGATTGTTCGTTGAAATAGAGGCTGCTTCTGTCCGAAATTAGCCAATTTTCGGGAGCGAACTGTATGATGTGTTCTTTGCCATTCTTGTCTATAGAATACATCCTTAGTAAACCGCTTTCTACAAAAAAAGTATTGTCACAAATTTCTCCTTGTCTCAGAAGAAACTGCCCTTTGGAAACTTGAATTTTGTTTACAAACGCTCCACACATTTCAACGGAATGTGCAGGAACTTGAAATATTTCTGAAAGATAGCTTTTGAACATGCTACTTAAAAATTCTAAGTTTTGATAATCGTGAATCAATGAAACGGATTTCATCAGCAATTTTTGTGCAAAAATCTATTCCAATATTTTTTGTAAATTTATCAATAATTTATTTAATGTTGGTTGAAAGAGGCTGGAAGGTTAAAAAGTTATAAGGTTAAGAAGAGTTATCAACAATTGTAAACCTTGAAGGTTATAAAAAATGAAAAAATGAAAAAAGCACTTATTATAGTAGACGTTCAGAATGATTTCTGCGAAGGGGGAAGTTTAGCCGTTCCCGATGCCAACCAAATTATCCCTTACATCAATCTTTTAATCCAAGACAATCAGTATGAGCATATTGTGCTGACGCAGGATTTTCACCCTGCCAACCATAAAAGTTTTGCTTCTAACAATGGTAAAAGTGTAGGGGAGATTATCGATTTGAATGGCGTTTCACAATTTATGTGGCCCAACCACTGTGTACAAGGAACTTTTGGGGCAGAATTTCACAAAGACCTCAACACAGAGAAAGTAACTCATATTGTACAAAAAGGTAAAAATCCTGAAATAGACAGCTATAGTGCTTTCTATGATAACAGTAGAAATTCAAAAACGGACTTGTCCGATTTTCTAAAATACCACGATATTCAGCTCCTCGAAATTGTAGGATTGGCTTTGGACTACTGTGTGAAATATACCTGCCTGGACGCTGTAGAAGAAGGTTTCATCACTTGTCTCCATTTCAATGGAACTAAAGCAGTAAATGTAAAGCCCGAAAATGGTAGAGATGCCATCTACGAAATGTTGGAAAAAGGTGTAACTGTTTTGGGCTAAATTTTACTTGAAATAGAAAGCATTGAGCCCTAGTTCATTAAAAATCTGTACGAAATTTAAACCAACTTTTAGCAGAGAACAGCTTTTTCAGAAAAAAATTAACAAAAGTTCTTAAACTACACAAACAATAAAATCAAGCTCAATACAAAGCCTATTGCGGCGTAAATCATTCCTTTTTTAAAGATTTTTGATTTTGGAGCAAACATCCAAAAAGAAGAAACCACAAAGAAAAATAAACAAACTCCAAAAAGTGTGTTGAGAAGGTGATATTTATGTTTGGAATCAGATTTGTGTAATTCCGTCATTTTTTTGAGAACGAAAGGGAGTTCTTTCTTCGTGTATTTTGCCTCGCCGGTAGATTTGTTATAAGTTCCTTGTTTAAAATATACTATACTTCCTTCTTCTTTTTCTATTTTTAATTCCTTTATTTTTAATTCTCTCCCCAGTTCTTTTAAGTCAAAATTAGGGGCGATGGTTTTTTCAATCTTTTGCTCTTTTTTTAGAAAATCGGTATCCCGATAAATGAGTAATATTCCGCTAATAGAATATACTGCCATGATTCCCATTAGAAAGAACCCTATGTATCGATGAAGAATTCGCATCCAATACTCTGTTGTGTTTTTTTTCATTTGTTGATTATTTTATTGTTTTTCAATACTGTCCTAAATAAAAATTATTAAAAATAGAAACAGCCTAAATACCTATTTTACATTTAGCTTTACATTTAATTTCAAAAAAGAACCCCTTGATAATAGTTTTTGGGGGTTTCAGGCGG